>RFFY01000284.1 GCA_003697065.1 Actinomyces sp.
CAGGAGAGCGAGACCCGCATCCTCGGCCACGGACCGGAGGCGGCCCCCGCCGTGGTCGACCTCCTCGACGAGATCGGGGTGCTGTGATGGCCCTCGTCGTCGTCGACCACGACCGGGGGCGCCTCGACCCCGCCACCCTGGAAGCCGTGACCTTCGCCCGCGGCGTCGACGAGCCCGTCGAGGCTCTCGTGGCGGGCCGGCTCGACGACGAGGGCGTTGCCGCCCTCGCCCGCCACGGCGTGGAGACCCTCCACCGTCTCCAGCACGAGCTCCTCGCTGACTACGGCCCCGAGACCTGGGGGGCGGCGGTGGCGTGGGCCATCGGTGAGATCGAACCCGAGCTCGTCCTCGCGCCCGGAACCGACCGTGGCAACGAGACCCTGGCCCAGGCGGCGGCACGTCTGGACCTGCCCTTCGCCGCCAACGTGATCGAGCTGGAGCCCGGTGACCCCACCCGCCTGGTGCGCATCCGCTGGGGCGGCAGCCTGCTCGAGGACGCCGAGCTGGACGCCGAGGTCGTGGTCGCCAGTGTCGGGCTCCACGCCGTCGAGGCGGTCGAGTGCCACCCCGACGCCGACGGGCCCGAGGTCGACGAGCACACCCCCGACATCGACGCCGCTCTGGCCCGCAGCGTGGTGGCCGACCGCGTCGAACGCGAAGCGGGTCTGACCCTCGCCACCGCCCCCGTCGTCGTCGGCGGCGGCCGCGGTGTCGGGTCGGCCGAGGGATTCGCCCCCCTCGAGGAGCTGGCCGAGCTCCTCGGTGGCGTGGTGGGTTGCTCGCGGGCCGTCACCAACAACGGGTGGCGCAACCACGCCGACCAGGTGGGCCAGACCGGGACCCGGATCGCCCCCGAGGTCTACATCGCCTGCGGGATCTCCGGCGCCATCCAGCACTGGGTCGGCGCCAAGGCGGCCAAGACCATCATCGCCGTCAACACCGATCCCGAGGCCAACATGGTGACCAAGGCCGGCTACGCCGTGATCGGCGACCTCCACGAGGTCGTGCCCGCCATCAGCGCCGAGATCCGGCGGCGCCGGGGCGCCTGACCCGCAGGTCCTGACCCGCAGGTCGACGCCCCGGCACCTCCGGCGGGGTCTCAGGCTCCCGCCGGCGCCGCCTCGGCCTCGAGGGCGGCGGCCAGGCGGGCGTCGTCGTCGGCCGTCCAGGCGTCGGCGGCCTCGCGCTCGTCGGTCCAACGCTGCTGCATGCGCCGGATGGTGCTCGAGACCAGCAGGGCCCCGCCCAGGATGACGAAGAGGGTCCCCACGCCCGAGAAGATGCCGTTCTCGGCCACCCGCAGGGACGAGAACGTCCAGCCGAAGCCCAGGATCAGGGCCGCGGCCCCGACCCCGAGGGCGAGGGCGTCGGCCAGCGCCACCAGACGGGGACGGACGGCCGCCGCGACCGCCGCGGCCAGCGCCACGAGACCGGTGATGAGCACGCCGGGACCGAAGAGGGGTCCGTCGTGGTCGAAGCCGGTGTAGGAGGCGGGTTCGCCCCGGTTCTCGCCGATCACCTGGGCGATGAGCGAGGCCGCTTCGGCGCTCGGGTCGTTGCGCAGTCTCTCGACCTCGGCCTGGGCCTCGGGCGGGAGCCGGTCGGGGCGCTGGTCGTTGACCCAGCTCGACACCGACGCCCCGACGATAATGAGGCCCGCCAGGGCGGTCACGACGACCGCCCCCCGGTTGATGGCCGAGTAGCGGGCCTGGCTGGCGGAGCGGTCGAGCGTCCATGCGCCGCCGACGAGGGTGACGATGCTACCCACCAGGGCCAGGTAGACGCCGATGCCGTCACGGTGATGCTCGGTGAACGGAGCGGGCTGGGCGATGAGGTAGGTGATCATGGCGAGCACGATCCCCGAGCCCAGGGCGATCTGGCCCAGGGGGACCGACAACCAGTCGGTCCACCGGCGGCGGTGCCGGACCAGAGCGGCCACCGAACCGAGGACGATCACGATTCCCGCGGCGGCGACCGCGATGGCGAACCAGCTTCCGCCCGAGGCCTCCCAGCCCAGATGCGATCCGGGCAGGTCGCGGTCGGCTTCGCGCATGTGGGAGCTGAGCAGGCCGGCGTCGATGCTCCACGGGAGCACCACGCTGACCGTGGCCAGGGCGCCCCCGACCAGCCCGAGCAGGGCCCCGACCCGGTCGCGTCCGGTGAGTGGTTCGGCCTCCGGCGTCGGGGCGGCCTCCTCGGAGGCCGCTTCCGCCGGGGCGCCGTCGGGCACGGGCGGGACGCGGGTCTCGCCCCGCAGGGCGGCGAAGAGACGGCGGGCGAGGCTGCGCTCGTCGGCGGGATCGGGCTGGGAGAGGCGGTCGAGCATGACGCCCACCAGGTACAGGGCCAGACCCGACGAGGCACCGAGGGCGTCGTTGTTGGTGTTGATGCCCCGTAGGACGAGCTGACCCAGACCGCCGCCGGCGATGACGGCGATGATCCCGACCATCGACAGCGACAACAGCAGGGTCTGGTTGAGCCCGGTCATGATGGCCGGCCGCGCCAGGGGCAACTGGACGTCGGTGAGGACCCGCTTCTCGGAGGCGCCGTAGGCCCGGGCGGCCTCGACCACGTCCTCGGGCACCTGACGGATGCCCAGGTTCGTGAGCCGGATCATGGGGGGCACGGCGAAGATCATGGTGGCGATGGTGCCGCCGACCGGTCCCGTTCCGAAGAAGAAGATGATGGGGATCAGGTAGGTGAAGGGGTGGATGATCTGCATGCCGTCGAGGGCGGGGCGCGTGAGGCCCCACACCCTGTCGGATCGGGCACACAGGATCCCGTAGGGCAGACCCACGATCACCGAGATGGTGACGGCCACCAGGATGATGCCGATGGTCTGGACGGTGAAGGTCCAGTAGTCGGGCCCGAGGATGCCGCACAGCAGGAGGGCGCCGCCGGCGCCGAAGCCGACGAGGGTGTTGCGCACCCCGATGCCGATGAGGATCACCGCCAGTACCAGCAGGGGCCAGGGGATCTCGAGGAGGATCTTGTCGACGACGAGGTCGAGCAGGTTCTCGAAGGGCCACTCGACGATCGAGAACACGGTGTCGAACTTGACGTTCAGCCACTCGATGGCCTCTTCGATCCACTTGCCGAAGGGGACCTCCCAGTTGTTGAGCCAGTCGGTGTCCCACCAGCTCGTGGCCATGACGGTCATGCCGCCCCCTCCTTCACGCGATCGGCCATGGATTCGATGCGCCCCAGCTCGCCCAGCAGGGCGAGGGGCTCGACCAACCCCACGTAGTGTCCCTCGGCGTCGACCACCACCAGGGGGAGACCGCGGGCGCTGTCCTCGTAGACGGCGACGAGTGCGGTATCGGCGGTGGTCGAGGTGATGTCGGTCCTCAGGGCGGGTTGGAGGTCGCGGGTCCCCACCGTCGCCGCCCGCTCGAGGTCGGCGCGCACGGCGAGGCCGACGGGTCGACCGGTGTCGTCGACGACCGCCCGGGCGTCGTCGTCGCCGAGGGCGGACAGGGCCTCGTCGATGGTGGCGGGCAGGCGCAGGGGCTCGGGGCGCTCGAGCACCGACTCGACCCGCAGGACCCGTCCCTGGTCGACGTCCTGGACGAACTCGGCGACGTAGGCGGTGGCGGGGCTGGTGAGGATCTCCTCGGGGGTGCCGATCTGCACGACGGCCCCGTCCTTCATGATGCAGACCCGGTCGCCCACCCGGAGGGCCTCGTTGAGGTCGTGGGTGATGAACAGGATCGTCTTGTGCAACAGGGCGTCCTGCATGGCGAGCAGCTCGTCTTGCATCTGGCGCCGGATGAGGGGGTCGAGGGCGCTGAAAGCCTCGTCCATGAGGAGGATGTCGGGATCGGCGGCCAGGGCCCGGGCCAGGCCGACCCTTTGCTGCATGCCGCCGGAGAGCTCCGAC
>RFFY01000285.1 GCA_003697065.1 Actinomyces sp.
CCCCCCCCCCTCACCCCCCAACCGGCGTCGCCCGTGACTGTGGTCACCGCCACTCTTCGTGCTAGACGAAAGGCCGTGTTCGAACACTTCCGCGCCGCCTGGGACGAACTCACCGCACCCGGAGCCCCCTTCGCCATGCACGAGGAGGAGGTCCTCGGGGTGCCGATGCGGGTCTACGACGCCGCCCCGCCCAACATGCGGGTGTTGTGGGAGGCGACGGCCGCCCACGGCGACACGCCCTATCTCGTCTACGAGGACGAGCGCTACAGCTACGCCGACATCCACGCCCGGGTCCGGGCCCTGGCCCACCAGCTCACCGAGACCTTCGGGGTCGGCCCCGGCGACCGGGTCGCCGTCTCCATGCGCAACTACCCCGAGTGGGTCATCAGCTACTGGGCGACCATCTCGGTGGGCGCCGCCCTCGTCGGCATGAACGCCTGGTGGACCGGACCCGAGATGGCCTACGCCCTGCGGGACTCGGCACCCACCGTCCTCGTCGTCGACCGGGAACGACTCGAGCGCGTCGTGCCCCTCCTCGACGAGCTCCGCGCCGAGAACCCCCTGGAACTCGTCGTCGTCCGCCACGACGAGATCCCCGCCGGTGCCCACCGCTGGGACGACCTCGTCGATCCCGCCGCCGCGCCCGACACCCTGCCGCCGGCCGAGATCGCCCCCGACGACGACGCCACCATCTTCTACACCTCGGGCACGACCGGCTTCCCCAAGGGCGCCCAGCTCACCCACCGGGGCTCGGTCCACAACCTGCTGAACCTGGCCTTCCTCAACACCTGCGTCGCCGTCGCCAACCAGAAGGCCCGCGCCGCGGGCGACCAGCCCGCCGACGACGCCGAGGCCAGCGAGCAGCTCCAGCCCGCCGTTCTGCTGCCCGTCCCCCTGTTCCACGTGACCGGCTGCAACTGCGTCCTGCACCCCGCCACCGCTGTCGGCGGACGCGTCGTGCTCATGTACAAGTGGGACGCCGGCAAGGCCCTCGAGATCATCGAGCGCGAGCGCATCACCACCTTCACCGGGGTGCCCACCATGTCGAGGGAACTGCTGATGCACCCGCGCTGGGCCGAGACCGACACCTCCTCGCTCGAGTCCATGGGCGGAGGCGGCGCCCCCCTGCAGCCCGACCTGGTCCACAAGATCGACCAGAACCTCGACAAGGGCCGCCCCAGCACCGGCTACGGACTCACCGAGACCCACGGGATCATCACCGCCGTGTCGGCCGACCTGTTCGTGCACAAGCCCGAATCGGCCGGACCCGTCGTCCCCGTCATGGACGCCGAGATCCGCGACGACGAGGGCAACCACCTCGACGTCGGCGAGCTCGGCGAGCTGTGGGTCAAGGGCCCCAACGTCATCAAGGGCTACCTCAACCGCCCCGAGGCCACCGCCGAGTCCATCGTCGACGGCTGGTTCCGCACCGGCGACATCGCCTTCATCGACGACGACGGCTTCGTCAACATCCGTGACCGAGCCAAGGACATGGTCCTGCGCGGTGGCGAGAACGTCTACTGCGCCGAGGTCGAGGCCGCCATCTACGAGCACCCGGCGGTGGCCGAGGCCGCCGTCTTCGGCATCCCCGACGAACGCCTCGGCGAGGAGGTGGCGGTCGCCATCGTGTGCGCCCCGGGACACAGCCTCACCGAGGAGGAACTGGCCGAGCACCTCGCCCCGCGCCTGGCCCCCTTCAAGCATCCCCGCCACGTCTGGTTCCTCGACGAGCCCCTCCCCCGCAACGCCAACGGCAAGTTCGTCAAGCGCGAGCTGCGCGAAAAGCTCCTCGCCGGACGCTGAGGGCCCCCGCCCCGCGCCTCAGCGGTACTCGTCGACCAGAGCCGCCTCGTCGCCGCAGCCGGCCTCGGCCAACAGGCCCGCCCCCGTCAGGGGCAGGAGGGCGTCGAGGACCCGGCGCAGCTCCACCGGGCCGTTCTCCGGGTCGTCCACCGCCCTCTTGGCGCGGTCGAGCAGGCCGGTCAGCTCGTCGCCCCACGAGGCCGGGCCCGACCCCACCGCCGCCCCCACCCGTTCACGGACGGCGTCCAACAGGGGAAGTCGGGCGCAGTCGTGGAGCACCTGGGTGACCAGGACGTTGTGGGTGCCCTCCCACGACTCGTAGACGATGGCGTCGCGGTAGAGGCGGGGCAACACGCTGAAATCCTCGATGGTGCCGTTGCCGCCCAGCACCTCGATGGCGTCACGCACGACGGCGGTGGCGGTGACCGAGGCGTGGTACTTGACGGCGTTCACGCAGAAGCGGTGCCACGCCACGTCGAGGTCGCTCGCCCGCCCGGCGTCGATGCGGTCCTCGAGCTCGGTCACCTCGACGCACAGGGCCACAGCCGCCGCCCACCGGGCCCGCATCCGGGCCAGGGTCTCGGCCACCAGAGCGAAGGCACCGATCGGCCGCCCGAAGGCCCGCCGGTGACGGGCGTAGGCCTCGGCCTCCACCAAAGCACGCCGCATCATCCCCGTCGACCCGACCGCCGTCATCCACCGGCTGGTGTTCAAGACCACCCCCACCGCCGTGCGGAAACCCTCCTCGACCGGGCCGATGGGCCACGCCACCGCGCCGTCGAGATCGATCTCCGCCGACGCCATCGCCCGGGTCCCCAGCTTGTCCTTCAGGCGGCGCAGGACGAACCCGTTGGGCCGCCCGTCGAGATGCCGGGGCATGACGAAACACCCCAGCCCCCGTGTTCCCGCCGGGCCGCCCGGTACCCGCGCCGTCAACAGGAACTGGTCGGCGTCGGCCACCGAGCAGAACCACTTCTCGCCACTGATCCAGTAGACGCCGTCCCCGGCCGGCTCGGCCCGGGTGGCGTTGGCCCCCACGTCGCTGCCGCCCTGGACCTCGGTGAGGAACTGGGACGCCCGCTCGGCCCGGTCGTAGTCGGCCACGACGAGGGGGCCGAGGAAGCGTTCCCGCACCTCCTCGTCGGCCCGGCGGCGCAGGGCCCGGGCCAGGCCGATCGTGCACGTGGCGGGACACGCGTGGCCCGCCTCGCCCTCCGCCGACAGGAGGTAGAGCAGGCTCGCCTGCTCGTGGGCCCGACCGGGCACCGCCGAATCCGCCACCAGCCCGCTGGCCCACACGGCCCGACCGGCCCGGTGGTACTCCCCGTCGAAGACGACCTCCTCGACCCGGCGGCCGATGCCGTCGTAGCGCTCGAGGCGGGGCAGGTGATGGCGGTGCTCGGCCCGGGCCAGAGCGGGGCCCACGACCTCGACCACCCGGCGGCCGAAGTCGCCGGCGCGCCGGTCGAGCTCGGCCGCCCGGGCGGCGTCGACGCGGGCGTGGGTCAGGGGCCGCCACAGCTCGTCGGCGGCCCACGGGTCGTCGGGCAGCTCCTCGCGCCAGCGGGCGAGGTCAGCACGTGCGTGATCATGGACCTCCATGCCGCCAGTGTCGCGCACCCCGCTAGGGTGGGCCGCTCGCGTCGGCCGGCGGATCCGACCCCGGCCCCCACCCGCGTCGCCCTCCCATGGCCTCCACCGCGTCGATCCCCCCGTCCGCTCCCGGTCACACCGACATCCACCGGGGCTCGATCCTCGTGCGCGGCCTGCGCCTCGTCGCCACCTACGTCCGGTCGCGCCCCGCCCCCTTCGTCGCCGCCGTCACCGGATCGGTCCTCTTCGCCGCCGCCACCGTGGCGTCCACCCTGGTGCTGGGCCGCGCCACCGACGAGGTCCTCGTCGCCGCCTTCGATGGCGGCGACGCCAGCGTGGGTTGGGCCGTCGCCGCCATCGTCGCCGTGGCTGTCATCCGGGCCGCCGGCGTCACGACGCGACGCTGGTTCGCCGGCAAGACCGGCGCCTTCGTGCGCTCCGATCTCCAGAAAGCACTCGCCCGCCGCTACCTGTCGCTCCCGGTCGACGCCGTGCACCGCCGCTCCCGGGGTCAGCTCCTCGCCCACCTCGACACCGACAGCCTCGCCGCCGTCGACGCCCTGCATCCTCTCCCCTTCGCTCTGGGCGTCGTCACCATGCTCGTGCTCGGCGTGGCGAGCCTGGCCGCCGTCGACACCGCCTTGACCCTCGTCACCGCCGTGCTGTTGCCGGTGGTGGCGGCCACCTCGGCGCTCAACGCCCGTCTCGTGCAGGGCCCCGTTACCGTCGAGCGCCGCGCCAACGCCGCCATGGCCTCGGCCGCCGACGAGATCATCGACGGGGTGCAGGTCGTCAAGACCCTCGGACGCGAGGACGCCGAGACCGCCCGCTTCGCCGCCCACACCGACGAGCTCCGCCGCCGACGCGTCACCGTCGGCACGGTGCGGGCCCTGTTCGCGGCCGTCTTCACCGCCGTGCCCCAGCTCGGTGCCGTCGCCCTCATCGCCGTCGGCGCCGAACGGGTCGGCTCCGGGGCTCTCGCGCCCGGCGACCTGGTCCAGGCCCTCACCCTCTTCGGGGTGCTCGCCTTCCCGCTCCAGGTGATCGGCTTCTTCCTCGACGACCTCCCCCACTCCGTCGTCGGCCACGAACGCATCGCCGCCGTCCTCGACGAACCCGACGACCCCCTGATCAACCTCCACGGCGACCGGGACCTGCCCGACGGCCCCCTGGCGGTGGAGGTCCGCGACCTGTGCGTGGGCGACCCCGCCCGACCCCGCCTCGACCGCTTCGCTCTCGCCGTCGCCCCCGGCGAGACCATCGCCGTCGTCGGCCCCACCGGCGGGGGCAAGACCACCTTCATCGAGGTCGTCTGCCGCCTTCTCGCGCCCCGCGAGGGCGAGGTGCTGGTCGGCGGTGTCGAGCTCGGCCGCGTCGACGACGACGCCCTGCGGGCCCGCCTGGGACTCGCCACCCAGGAGGCCGCCCTGTTCCGCGGTTCGGTCATCGACAACGTCGTGTTCGCCCGTCCCATCAGCCGTGAGGACGCCGTCGCCGCCCTCGAGACCGCCGGTGCCGGCGAGCTCGCCACCACCCTGCCCGACGGCTTCGACACCGTCATCGGCGAACGCGGCGTCACCTTGTCGGGCGGCCAGCGCCAGCGGGTCGCCCTGGCCCGCGCCCTGGCCGGTCGGCCCGGGCTCCTCCTCCTCGACGACGCCACCTCCGCCGTCGACGCCCGGATCGAGGAGGGCATCCTCGCCCGCCTGACGGCCGACGACACCACCGTCATCATGGTCACCCACCGGGTGGCGGCCATGGCCTCCGCCGACCGCGTCGTGTTCGTCGCCGACGGACGGGTACGCGGCGTCGCGCCCCACCACGAGCTCCTCGCCGACCCGGCGTACCGCGCCCTCGTCGACGCCTACCGCTCGACCGAGGTGCTGTCGTGAGCGCCGGGTCATCCGGCCCCTCGGTGGGCGGGCGCGCCTCGGCGCTCGCCGTCATCCGCCGGGGACTCGGGGCGGCCCCCGGATTCACCCGGGCTCTGTTCGCCCTCGTCGGGGTCGGCGTCTTCGGCGCCATCGGCCGGGTCGCCGTGCCCGTGCTGTTCCAGCAGATCCTCGACCGGGGCATCACCGAAGCCGGCGCCGACACCGCCTTCCTGGCCCGCAGCCTGCTGACCGCCACCCTCGTCATCGTCGCCGTCTCGGCGGCCGCCTTCACCGCCGATGCCCTCCTCGTCCGCTTCGCCGAGCGCGCCCTCGCCGACCTGCGGGTGCGCCTCCTGCGCAAGTCGCTCGACCTCTCCCTGGCCGAGCACGCCGACGAGCGGCGCGGTGACCTCGTGGCACGGATCACCGGCGACGTCGACATGATCACCCGCTTCATCGACTGGGGCGCCTACACCTGGATCGTGAACGGGGCGCTCATCGTCTTGTCCGCTTTCGTCATGGCCCTCTACTCGTGGCAGCTCTGCCTGATCGCCCTCGTCGTCCTCGTGTCCATCGTCGTCCCCGTCCGCTGGTTGCAACGCCGCCAGTTCGCCGCCTACGACCGGGTGCGGGCCCGCAACGGGCTCCTGCTCGGTGAGGCCTCCGAGACCCTCGGCGGGATCGACGTGGTGCGGGCGTTGGGCCACCGCCACGCCGCCCTCGAGCGGCTCGACCGCGAGATCGACGAGGTGGTCGACGCCCAGTTGGGGGCCAACCGCTACATGGCCGCCCTCTTCGCCGTGCCCGACGTGTTCGGGGCGGTCGCCATCGCCGCCGTGGTGGCGGCGGCGGCCATCTGGGGACCGGGTTGGGGGCTGGAGCTGGGCGAGGTCGTGGCCGTGGTGTTCCTCGTCAACCTCACCCTGGCCCCCATCTCGGAGCTGTCCGAAGTTCTCGACCAGACCGCCCTCGCCGTGGCGAGCTGGCGGCGCACCCTCGATCTGCTCGACCGCCCAGTCGTCCTCCCCGAGCCGCGACCCGGCCGGGTCCTCCCACCCGGACCCCTGGCCATCGACTTCGACGGGGTGAGCTTCGGCTACGACGGGCACCGGGTCCTGCACGACGTCGAGCTGCACGTCGACGCGGGGACCTCGGTCGCCGTCGTCGGGGCCACCGGATCGGGCAAGACCACCTTCGTCCGCCTCCTGTGCCGGCTTGCCGACCCCGATGCCGGCACGGTGCGCCTCGGCGGCGTCGACCTGCGGGAGGTGGCCGGCGACGAGCGACGCCGGCGCATCCGCATGGTGCCCCAGGACGGCTTCCTCTTCGCCACCACGGTGCGCGACAACATCCTGCGCGGACGCGAGGGGGCCGACGACGACGACATCGCCGCCGCCGTCGAGCGCCTCGGCCTCGGCGACTGGCTGGCTTCCCTCCCGCGGGGGCTCGACACCGAGCTCGGCCCCCGAGGCCAGGGACTGTCGGTGGGAGAGCGTCAGCTGGTTGCTCTCGTGCGGGCCCAGCTCGCCGATCCCGGTCTGCTCGTCCTGGACGAGGCGACGAGCTCGCTCGATCCCGTCACCGAACGGGCCATGACCGACGCCCTCGACCGCATCGCCCGCGAGCGCACGACGGTCAGCGTGGCTCACCGTCTCGCCACCGCCGAACGGGCCGACCTCGTGCTCGTGTTCGACGCCGGCCGCCTCGTCGAAAGCGGTTCCCACGACGAGCTGCTCACCGCCGGTGGCCACTACGCCCGCCTTCACGCCGCGTGGCGTCGAGGGACCGCCACGGCGTGAGGGTCTAACGTCCCTCGATCCCCATCCCCCCGAACCGGGAGCCCCACCATGGTCCAGCCCATACCCGACGACTACCCCCGCGTGACGCCCTACATCTGCGTCGACGGGGCCGCCGAGGCCCTGGAGTTCTACGCCCGCGTCTTCGGGGCCGTGGAACGGATGCGGATACCCGGGCCCGAGGGCCGGATCGGCCACGCCGAGATCGCCATCGGTGATGCCGTGATCATGCTGTCGGATCCCTACCCCGACCACGGCGCCGTCGACCCCCACACCCTGGGCGGTACCCCGGTGTCACTGAACGTCTACGTCGAGGACGCCGACGCCGCCGTGGCGGCGGCCGTCGACGCCGGCGCCACCCTCCTGCGACCCGTCGAGACCCACTTCTACGGCGACCGGGGCGGCTTCGTCGAGGACCCGTGGGGACACCGCTGGAGCATCAGCACCCACGTCGAGGACGTGCCGCCCGAGGAGCTCGCCCGACGGGCGGCCGCCGCCGGCTGACGGCCCTCCACTCCCGCCCCGGGCGCAGTTCAGCGGCGGTCGGCGAGAAACCCGAAGCGGTCCCGCACGGCGGCCACATGGGCCGGATCGACCTCGGCGGTGAGGATGGTTTCGACCCCGTGCGCCGTGACCAGTTCCTCGCCCCGGGGGTCGATGATCCGGCTGTCACCGTCGTAGGCGACACCGTCGCCCTCGCCCACCCGGTTCACACCGACGACGTAGGCGAGATTCTCGATGGCCCGGGCCCGCAACAGGGCGATCCAGTGGGCGGACCGACGCGCCGGCCAGTTGGCGACCACGAGGTAGCAGTCGGTCGTCTCGGCCACG
>RFFY01000286.1 GCA_003697065.1 Actinomyces sp.
CGGTGTCGACGACCGGGGGTGTCGGCGTCAGCCCGTGACCACGATGGTGCCGCGCATCGAGGGATGGATACGGCAGAAGAAGGGATGCTCGCCCGGCGTGTCGAGGGTGATGGTCGCCTCGGTCCCGCCCTCGATGGGCCCGAGGTCGAAGGCCCCGTCCTCGGCGGTGAAGGTGTGGGCGACACCGTCGCGGTTGACGACGTGCAAGGTGGTGCCGGCGGGGACCTCGGGCGCCTCGCCGAAGGCGAACCCCTCGATCTCCAGGGTGGTGCCGGCGGTGTCGGCCGTGCTGGCGGTGTCGGCCGTACTGGAGGCGTCGGCCGAGTCGCCGGCGGAACTGCCGGCGGTCGATCCACCCCCTCCGCACCCGGCCAGAACGAGAAGCGCCAGCGAGGCGAGGGCGGTCGGGAGCCGCCGGTGGACGGATCGGGCCATGATCGTGTCTCCCTTCGTCGACGGGGACCCCGTCAGGGGCTCTGGTGCAGGCCCGTCGGGGACTTTCCCACAGGCACGGTCCCCGGGGGGCGCTGCCAGGTGGCCAGGGCTGCGCTACCGGACTCTGCCACCCGACTCTGCTACCGGACTCTGCTACCGGTTCTTGGCCGCGGGGACCGCGTCTGGTTCATCGGGGGCTGGCATCCTGAGGGCGTGCGCTTCACCGCCGGGGAGATCGCCGCCGTGGTCGGGGGCCACCGTCACGGACCCGACGTGGCCGTCGACGGCGCCACCCAGGACTCACGCGAGGTCGCCCCGGGGATGCTGTTCGTGCCCCTGGTGGCCGAGCGTGACGGGCACGCCTTCGTGCCCGCCGCCGTCGCCGCCGGCGCCCCCGCCTACCTGACCGCCCGTGGCCGCCTCCACGGCTCCGACACGGCAGCGACCGCCGTGGCCGTCGACGACACCGGCGTCGCCCTCACCCACCTGGGGGCCGCCGCCCGGGATCGCCTGGCCGCCGCCGTCGAGGTGATCGGCATCACCGGTTCGGTCGGCAAGACCACCACCAAGGACCTGGTGGCGGCGGTGTTGGCGGTCGAGCGGCGGGTGCACGCCAGCCGACGCTCGTTCAACAACGAGATCGGTGTGCCCCTCACCCTGGTGAACACGCCGGGGGACGTGGAGGCCGTCGTGGTCGAGATGGGGGCGCGGGGCCGGGGCCACATCGCCGACCTGTGCGCGGTGGCCCGTCCCCGCATCGGCGTGGTCACCACCGTCGGTGCCGCCCACACGGGCGAGTTCGGCTCGGTCGATGCCGTCGCCACGGCCAAGGCCGAACTGGTCGAGGCGCTGCCCTCGGAGGGATGTGCGGTTCTCAACGCCGACGTGGCGGCGGTCGCGGCCATGGCCGACCGGACGGCGGCCGAGGTCGTGACCTTCGGTGACCGGGGCGAGGTGCGGGCCCGCGAGCTCGTCCTCGACGACGAACTGCGGCCCCGCTTCCGGCTCGAGAGCCCCTGGGGTGGTGCCGAGGTGCGGCTGACGACCCGGGGCGCCCACCTCGTCCCCAACGCCCTGGCGGCGGCCGCCGTCGGACTGCATCTGGGCCTCGGTCCCGAGACCGTCGCCGCCGGGCTCGCCGACGCCGTCGTGTCCGCGGGACGCATGCACCTCGTCCGCACCTCCACCGGCGCCCGGGTGCTCGACGACACCTACAACGCCAACCCCCTGTCGGTGGCGGCGGCCCTGCGGGCCCTGGCCCACCTGCCGGCGGCGCGGCGGGTGGCGGTGCTGGGGGTCATGGCCGAGCTCGGCGACCGGGGGCCCGCCGACCACGCCGCCATGGGCGTCCTCGCCCGTGAGCTGGGCATCGAGCTCATCGCCGTCGACGCTCCCGACTACGGCGGGATCGACGTGGCCGACATCGACGAGGCGGCCGAGCGCCTGGGC
>RFFY01000287.1 GCA_003697065.1 Actinomyces sp.
AGAACGGCCACCGCCTCCGGTGAGGTGACGGTGGGGCGGACCCGACCGACCAGGGTGTCGGCGTCCTCGCCGAGCTCGGCGACCAGCTCGGCCACAGCCGAGGGTTCGGGCTCGGACAGGACGAGCACGGGGACGTCGCCGCCCACACCGGCCTCGACCAGGGTGGCGGCCTCGTCGAGGGTGGCGACCGCCAACCAGCGGGCCCCCGACGCCACGGCAGTCGTGGCCACGGGCACGACACCGTGACCGTAGGCGTCGGCTTTCACCACGGCGCACAGGGCCGCCCCGGCGGCCCGCTCGGCGAGGAGTCGGGTGTTGTGGGCGATGGCGTCGAGATCGATCTCGCACCAGGCGGGTCGCGCCGCGTGACGGGGGGACAGGCGCGTCACCGTCGCCCTCCGGCGCTCGCGCCGGCGTCACGCAGGTGGGCGAGGGCGTCGGGCAGCCTGTCGACCACGTCACCGGCCACGAGCCCCTCCCGGGGGCCCAGACCGGCGGCCCGCCCGTGCAGGTGGGCGCCGGCGGCGGCGGCGTCGAAGGCGTCGGCCCCCCGGGCCAGCAGGGCCGCCACCACACCGGTGAGCACATCGCCCGTGCCCGCCGTGGCCAGACGTTCGTCACCACTGGTGACGACCCTCAGACGTCCGTCGGGCGCCGCCACCAGGGTCACCGGCCCCTTGCGGACCACGACCACGCCCCACCGTTCGGCGGCGGCACGGGTGGCGGCGAAGCGGTCGGCGCCGACGTCGCCGCCCAGGCGGACCCACTCGCCGTCGTGGGGGGTCACGATGGTCGGCGCCCCTCGAGCGGCGGCGGCGTTCACGACCGGCGGGGTGAGGGCATCGCCGTCGACGACGAGGGGCACCGGCACCGACGCCACGAAGGCGGCCAGCTCGTCGTCGTGGCCGCGTCCCAGGCCGGGCCCCACCGCCACCGCCGCCACCCGCTCGAGACCCTCCCGGGCGGCAGGCACCCAGTCGGCGGCGGGCAGGGCCAGGCCGACCGCCTCGACGGGACCCGGCGGGGCGGCCACACCGGGGCTGGCGATCTGAACGTAGCCCGCGCCCGCACGCAGGGCGGCGGCGGCGGCCAGACGCGGCGCCCCGCTCATGCCCGGCGACCCGCCCACCAGTCGCACGGCGCTGCGCCACTTGTGGGCGTCGACGGCCCGCGGCGGGATCCACCCGGCGGCATCGGGGTCCTCCACCACATGGGACCGGGCGCCGCCGACATCGAGTCCGATGTCGGCCACCTCCACCCGACCCGCCAGGATCCGGCCGGGGGTCAGGAGCAGACCGGGCTTGAGGGCGGCGAAGGTGACGGTCCGGTCGACGGCCACGGGGTCGCCGAGGCGCTCGCCGGTCGTACCGTCGACCCCGGAGGGGATGTCCACGGCCAGCACCGGGACCCCCGCCGGGGGCCGGGGCGCCGACCAGGGCCGCGACAGGCCGGTCCCGAAGGCGGCGTCGATCACCAGGTCGGCGGCCGGGAGCTCGGGCGGAGCCTCCCGGGCGTCGAGGACCCAGCAGCGTGCGCCTTCCCGGGCGAGCACGGCCGCCGCCGCCCGTCCGTCGGCGCCGTTGTTCCCCGGCCCGGCGACGACGACGATCCGACGCCCGTAGCAGGCCCCGAGGAGACGGCGGGCGGCACGGGCCACGGCCCAGCCCGCCCGCTCGACGAGGACCGCCACCGGTTCGGGGGCGGCGGCGTCGATGGCGGCCATCTCGGCCGGGGTCACCACGGGGATCACGGCGCCCGGTCCCCGTCGGGGGTCGGCGGCGCGCCGTCACCGCCTGCCACGGCGATGACCGTGGCCTGGGCCAGGTGGTCGGTGTGGCTCAGGGTCACGAGGAAGCGGTCGACCCCGCGCTCGCGGGCCCGGCGCGCCGCCGCTCCACGCACGAGCAGGGCCGGCTCGCCCCCGGCGCGGCGCTCGACCTCGATCTCGGCGAAGCGGGCCCCGCCCAGACCGACCCCGAGGGCCTTGAGGGCCGCCTCCTTGGCGGCGAAGCGGGCGGCCAGGCGCGGGACCGGGTCGCGGGCGGACCCGGCGTAGGCCCGTTCGCCGTCGGTGAAGACACGCTCGGCGACCCGGGGCGTGCGGGCGAGGACCCGGCGGAAGCGGTCGATGTCGACCAGGTCCGTTCCCACCCCGACGACACCCGCTCCCGCCCGGACGGGCTCCGGTCCGGGGGCGGACTCACCGCTGCTGACCATGACCCGAGCCTAGAACGCCGCCGGGGACCGGCCCGTCCCGCGGCCGGTCGGCCGCCGCGCCGACCGGCGTCGCCTTGCCGGCCCCACGCCACTGTCGCCGCGCGGGACACCACCTGCCGGCGGGTGTGGCTCAGCTCACCCGCCAGCGGTCGGCGAGGACGTTGATGGGCAAGGTGAGCAGGTCGGCGACGTCCTGTTCGGCCAGCAGGTCCTCGCGGAAGGTGGGCTCGGTCTCGAGAACGGCGTCGCGCAGGGCGGAGTAGCGGTTGCGGTACCCCTGCAGCACCCCCCGGGCGGCCGCCACCGAGAGACGCTCTTGGAGACGCACCTGCAGCAGGGTCAGACCGGTCGTGACCCCGTCCTTGATCTCGGGGACGATGACGACGGTGCGGCCGTCGCTGCGGCCCCGGGCCACGAACACCCTCTTTTCGAGGGCGACCTGGTGCTTGGTGCCCCGGAGTTCGGGATTGCGGTCGGTGCGGGAGGGGATCTGGAGACTGATCCCTCCCCGGTCCACCACCACCGCCGTGGGACGCGACCCGGCCCCGTCGAGCCCCTCCACCCGGTAGCGGGTGAAGCCCACCGTCTCGGCCACGGCCGGGTCGAGATCGGCGAGGGTACGCAGAGCCGAGTAGGAGAGGCGGTCCCGGGGGGCGCCGGCGTCGACGACAGCCCGGGCCAGGGGCACCTCGAGGAGGGTCTCGTCGGTCCGCGAGATCCCCACCGTGACCGTCTTGGCCTGGTGCTTGATGGCGTCGACAGGACGGGTGAGCTCCTCGATGGCGACGGTGAGGGCCGCCACGAGATCGTCGAGGACGACGGCGGGCGTGCCCACCTTGCCGTAGTCGATCTGGTAGGCCTCCAACGGGGTGATCCCCAGGGCGTAGCGCAGGCGCGAGGCGAGCTGGACGGCCGAGGAGGCCTCGAGGTGACCGTCGTAGGCACCCGTGCGCAAGCCGTCGAAGAAGGTGGCGGCGCAGGCCTCGAGGACCGGTCGCACCTCCTCGAGAGCCTCTTCGCCCGAGCGGAGACCCCGGGCCGCCACCGCCTCGATGGCCGCCCGCGCCTCGCGCAGGGGACGAGCCTGGGCGTCGATGGCCAGGGCCACCTCGTAGCCGAAGAGGTGGCCCGCCATGGCCGACAGGGCGAAGGCGATGCGGGGGTCGACGGGCGGCACCCCGATGACCGCCAGGGCGGCGTCGAAGCGGGACTCCCCCTCGTCGGCGATCACGATCGGTGCCGCCTTGTGGGCCCGGAAGATGGCGACCTCCTTGGCCACGTCGTCGGCCGTCGATCCCGACAGACCGGCCGCGCACACCACGATGAGGGGCTCCGAGGACAGGTCGATGTGCTTCTTGTCCTCGGTCGAGTCGCAGGCGATCGACTTGTAGCACAGCTCCGACAGCTTGATCCGCACCTCGCGGGCGGCGATCTTGTTCGGGCCGTTGCCGACCAGGGCCCAGTAGCGCCGAGAGGGTGCGAGTTCCCGGGCGGCCCGGGCGATCTCGGGACGGCGGGCCAGGACCGCCTCCATGGCCTCGGGGAGGCGCCGCAGTGACGCCAGCAGGCGGGCACGGTCGTCGGCACCCTCGTCGCCGCGGACCTCCTCGGCGATGGCGACGGCGAGGAGGAGCCCGGCGGCGATCTGGGCGTAGAACGCCTTCGTCGACGCCACGCTCATCTCGACATCACGCCCGTCGGAGGTGTACAGGACCCCGTCGGCGCGGTCGGTCAGATCGCTGTTGCGTCGGTTGACGATGGCGATCACCCGGGCCCCGCGGGCCCGGACGAGGTCGACGGTGCGGTTGGTGTCGGTCGTCGTCCCCGACTGGGAGATGGCGACGACCAGGGTGTCGGACATGTCGGGGCGCAGGGCGAAACCCGACAACTCGGTGGCCGGAAGGGCCTGGGCGTCGAGACGCCCGTCGGGCACCAGGGCGGTGACGGCGACGGCCAGGCTCTCGCCGGCGACGGCGGCGGTGCCCTGCCCGATGACCCGGATGCTGGTGATGGCCCCCGAACGCAGGTCGCGGCGGATCTCGTCGGGGAGGATCTCGGGACCGAGAACCACCCGGGCCCGACCCTCGCCGTCGTCGACGAGTCGACCGCGCAGGGTCTTGCGGAACGACACGGGGGCCTCGGTGATCTCCTTGAGCAGGTAGTGGGGGTGGTCACCCCGGTCGATGTCGCGGGTGGTGATCTCGGCCCGGACCACGTCGTCGTCGGTGACGGGCAGATCGGTCCCGTCGTAGGCGCGCCGGAGGATCCCCTCGAGGGTGCCGGCCCGGTCGCCGTCGAGCTCGATGATCTGGCCCCGACTGGCGTTGGGGTTGTCGGGGTTGCCCGGCGTCTCGCCGTCCATGCGGACGTAGCGGTCGGTCTCCTCGACCACCCCGTAGGGCTCGCTGGCCACGATGTAGGCGTCCTCGGCGAGGCCGACGTAGAGGGCCTGGCCGCTCCCGCGCAGGGCGAGCTGGAGGCGGTGGGGGGCAGCGGCGGTGCAGGCCCCGATGGCGACGCTGCCCTCGAAGGTGGCGACCGTGCGGCGGAAGGCCTCCGCCGAGTCGTGCCCCTCGGCGAGACGCCGACTCATCAGGGAGGGGATCACCTTGGCGTCGGTGGTGATCGTGGGCGGGATCGCCAGGCCCTCCTCGGCGATGAGGTCGGCGAAGTTGTCGACGTCGCCGTTGAGGACACCCACGACATAGGGGCCGTCGCCGTCGAGGAGCTCGCTGTTGAGGGGGTGAGCGTTGGGCTCGGAGATGATGCCGATCGACGCCCAGCGGGTGTGGCCGAGCACGAGGGTGCGGGCGGTGTCGTTGGCGAGGGCGGCCCGCAGGAGCTCGTCGCCGGCGATGGCGGCCCGCAGAGCCGCCGTGTTGTCGCCGAGCTCACCGATCTCGGCGGCCGTCTTGTACACGAACCCGATGGCGCCGTCGACGAGGCGCACCGAACCCGAGCGGAACGCCGGATCACCGGCGCGGCGCTCGATCTCCGCCATCACGGCCGGATCGTCGAGATCGAGGGCATGACCCTGCACCAGCAGGTGCAGACCCGCGGAGTCGCGGCCCCGGACCTCGAGGCGGTCGAGAGCCGACAGGGCCTGGTGCATCGACAGACCGGCCTCCAGAGCAGCCCGGGTCGGCTGCTCGCCCACGAGGCGGGTGATCACGGCGGCGGCCCGCAGACGGTCACGCTGGATGGCCCACAGGCCGTCGCGGAGGCGGACGAGCACCCGGTTGCGCTCCTCGAAGTCGGCGGTGGGCAGTCCGCCGTCGCGGTCCAGGGCGGCCTCGATCTCGTCGACGACGGCGGACAGCTCGTCGAGATGGTGGATGATGGTGGCGACGAGCTGGTGGGAGCCCACGAGCAGCTCCGCTCCCGGTACCCCGCGCAGGAGGGCGTCGACCTCCTCGAGGGTGTCGGCGATCCGGGCGAGCACCGTCGGCTCCCGGCCGCCGGCCCGGGCGCGGGCGGCGAGATCGCTCAGGGGCGCGACGACCTCGTCGGCAGATGGCGCCGGCCGGGTGGCGGGCCGCCTGACGACGGCGATGATCCCGCACATGTGGGGTCCTCCCGATCGTGTCGGTCGATGGGTCCCGTCGGAGCGACGGCCGCCCAGTTTAGGAAGCGGGCCCGGCGCCCGGACCGCAGGCCGTCTCGACCTCCCGGGCCAGCTCGGCGGCGACCGTCTCGGCCTCGGCGACGGTGTCGGCCTCCACCATCACCCGGACAAGCGGTTCGGTACCCGACGGACGCACCAGGATGCGGCCCCGGTCACCGAGGCGCGTGCGGGCCGCGGCGAGGGCGGGCCCGAGGCGGCGGTCGAGGTCGGCCGGACGGGCCGCCACCGCCACGTTGACGAGGACCTGGGGAAGGCGGGTCATGGCCTCACCGGCGAGGGTGGCGAGGTCCCGCCCGTCGCGCACGAGGGTGTCGAGCAGGACGGCGGCGGTGAGCAGGCCGTCGCCGGTCGTGGCGTGGTCACGGAAGATGACGTGACCCGACTGCTCACCCCCGAGCACGAGACCCCGCCGGTCGAGGGCCTCGAGGACGTGACGGTCACCGACGGGGGTCTCGACCACCTCGATGCCGGCGGTGGCCATGGCCCGCCGGAATCCGAGGTTCGCCATGACGGTCACGACGACGGCGCGCCCGCGCAACAGGCCACGGCGATCGAGGTCGAGAGCGCACACGGCGATGATCTGGTCGCCGTCGACGACCTCGCCGTGGGCGTCGACGGCGAGCACCCGGTCGGCGTCACCGTCGAAGGCGATGCCGCAGTCGGCGCCGGCGTCCACGACGGCGGCCGCCAGGGTGGCGAGATGGGTCGAACCGCAGGCGTCGTTGATGTTGCGCCCGTCGGGGTCGACGCCGATGGCGGTGACGTCGGCGCCGAGATCGGCGAGGACCCGGGGTGCCAGTTCCCAGGCTGCGCCGTGGGCGCAGTCGACGACGAGGCGGAGACCGTCGAGACGCCGGCCCCCGACCGCCGCCGTCACCGCCGCCGCATGGGCGGCCAGGGCCCGTTCGTGCGTGTCGTCCCCGGCGTCGGCCGCGCCGCCGGCGGGGGTGCCACCTGGGTCGGGAAGCGTTCCGACACCGGCGGACTCGGCGACGAGGACGTCGAGGAGACGCTGGACCTCGTGCTGGGCGTCGTCGCCCAGCTTCAGTCCCCCGGGGGCGAACAGCTTGATGCCGTTGTCGTGCCAGGGGTTGTGGGAGGCCGACACCACCGCACCGGCCACCCCGTGGTCGGCGCACCA
>RFFY01000288.1 GCA_003697065.1 Actinomyces sp.
ATCACGACGGGTTCGCCGGCGGGGTCGCGGACCTTCAAGCCGGAGGATCCGGTGACGCGTGGTGAGTCGGTGACCTTCTTGAAGCGCTACGACGACAACGTCGTGCAGCCGGCCCTGGCCGACCGCTACACCAAGGCCGAGGTCGACGCCCTGGTCGGCGGGCTCACGCGCACCTACGGCGCGGCGGTGGCCGCCGACGGCACCCTGGTCGACGCGAGCCCGGGGATCACGGTCGGTCCCCACACCCCCGGTTCCGGCGACTACGTGGTCGATCTGCCGGTCGACGTCTCGTCGTGCTACTGGACCGCCACCGTGGGTCGACGACTCACCGGCTCGACCGTGGTGGGAGCCAACACCCCCGAGGCGGCAGAGATCTCGGTCATCACCGCCGTGGACTGGGTGACGGTGCCGACGACGATCCCCTGGGGGTCGCCCGATCTGCGGGGCATCCGCGTCGGGACCCGTGACAGTGACGGGACGCCCGCGGATCACGACTTCTTCCTCGTCGTGTACTGCCCCTGACCGTCACTGCTCGGGGCCGGTCCGGGTGAGGGCGGCGAGCAGACGCCGCGCGCCGGTCTTGTCGAGGGGTTCGTTGCCGTTGCCGCACTTGGGTGACTGGACACACGAGGGGCAGCCGCTACGGCAACGGCACCCGCCGATGAGGTCGCGGGTGGCCGCCAGGTGGCGGGCGCCGGCGGCGAAACCCAGCTCGGCGATGCCGGCGCCACCGGGATGGGCGTCGTGGACGAAGATCGTGGGCCCACCCGTGTCGGGATGCGCGGCGGTGGACAGGCCGCCGACGTCCCAGCGGTCGCAGATCGTGAACAGGGGCAGGAGGGCGATGAGGGCGTGTTCGGCGGCGTGGAGGGTCCCGGGTACCTCGACGGGCGCGACGCCGGCGTCGGCCAGCACGCTCTCGTCGATGGTGTACCAGAAGGCCCGGGTGACGAGGCGCTGCTCGGGCAGTTCCAGGGGCTCGTCGCCCAGGGTGCGCCGGGTGCGGGCGTCGAGGATCCGGTAGCCGGTGACCCGGCGCACCACCTCGACCGCGCCCAGATGACGGACGGCGACCGCCCGTCCGCCGGCCACCAGCACGGGCTCGTCGGCGTCGATCGACCGGACACCGACCTCGGACTCGGTACGGGCCCGGGTGGTGACCGTCCCGTCGGCGGGCCGCACCCGCGCCACCCGGTCGGCGAGGTCGAGCTCGACGACCTCGAAGTGCTCGCCCCGGTGCACGTAGATCGCCCCCGTGTGAACGGCGGTGAAGGCCCGGGCCTCGTCGACGGTGCCGACCAGCACGTCGTCGGGCCCCACGATGCGGTACTCGGGGCCGCCGGCGTCGCGCAGGCCGATCTCGCGGGCGGGAAAGCCGGTGGCGCACCAGTGGGCGACGGGGACGCGCCGGCTCGTCGTCACCTGACGGTGGCGGAGGCGGAGACGCCCGGCGGCGACGAGGTCGCGCACGGCGTCGTGGAGGGGCTCGGCCCCCCACCAGCGCTCGTCGTCGTGGGACAGGGGAAGCTCGTAGGCGGCACAGGCGATCTGGGGGAGCGCCACCCGTTCGTTGGTGAGGTTGACGACGGCCGGTTCGGGCGCCCGCTCCGTCAGCTCGTGGGGATGGGCGGCATACCAACGGTCGAGCTGGTCGTCACCCACGACCAGGGCCGTCAGGGCCGGGGCGTTCCCGCGGCCCGCCCGACCCGCCTGCTGGCGCAGGGAGGCGATGGTGCCGGGGAAGCCGCACAGCACGGCCGCGTCGAGTCCTCCGATGTCGACCCCCAGCTCGAGAGCGGAGGTGGCCACGACACCGCGTGCCTCGCCCGAGGCCAGGGCGGCCTCGATGGCCCGGCGCTCGTCGGGGAGGTAGCCCGCGCGGTAGGGGACGACCGTGCCGGCGAAACCGTCGCCGAGGCGTTCGGCGACGGCGGCCGCCACCGCCTCGGTGCCACGCCGGCTCGGACAGAAACAGATGGTGCGGTGACCGGCGGCGATGAGGGCGGCGGTGAGCGCCGCCGCCTCGGTGGTGGGGGCGGACCGCGCCCCGGTGTCGGGGTCGAGCAGGCGGGGCTCGACGACGGCGAGGGTGCGGGAACCGGCTGGTGAGGCGTCGTCGGTGACCTCGACCACCTCGGAGCCGCACAGTTCGCCGGCCAGGCGGCCGGGCTCGCCGATGGTGGCCGAACAGAACACGAAGGTCGGGTCGGCCCCGTAGGTGCGGCAGACCCGCCGCAGGCGCCGCAGGACGTGGGCCACGTTGGTGCCGAACACCCCGCGCAGGACGTGGAGCTCGTCGACGACGACGAAGCGCAGGCGGGCCAGGAGCTCGAGCCAGCGTCCGTGGCGGGGCAGCAGGCCCGTGTGGAGCATCTCGGGGTTGGTGAACACGACGTTGGCGTTGTCGCGCACCCAGCGCCTCTCGGCGGGGGTGGCGTCGCCGTCGTAGACCCCGGCGACGACGCCCGGCAGGTCGAGGGCGGTGAGGGCCCGGAGCTGGTCGTGGCCCAGGGCCTTGGTGGGGGACACCACGATCGCCGTGCCGGGCCGGATGGGGTCGGCGACGGCCTCGCCGATGGGGAGCTGGTAGCACAACGACTTGCCCGACGCCGTCCCCGTGGCGACGACGGTGTGGCGACCGGCACGTATGTGGTCGATGGCGAGGGCCTGGTGGGCCCACAGGCGACGGTCCCCGACGGCGGCGGCCACCGCCGGCGGCAGGGGGCGGGCGGGGTCGGCGTAGCGGGCCGGTCGGGCCGGTCGGCGCTCGAGGTGCACGAGGCGGCCGTCGTCGAAGTCGGCCAGGACCCGGGCAGGATCGAGGATCTCGGTCGGGGCGACGGTCACGTCGTGATCCTAGGGCGCGGGCTGTGACGGCCCGGTGGGGCCCGCCGCGTCCGGTAGCGTTCGCGGCGTGCAGCTCGTTGTGCACCCCCACCGCCGGGCCGGCCGCACCGTCGTCGGCGTGGTCGGCGACCTCGATGTCGCCGGCGCGCCCGAACTGCGCCGACGCGCCCTCGAGCTCCTCGCCGGAGGCGAGACCGATCTGGTGCTCGACCTCACCGGCGTCGACTTCGTCGACTCCTTCGGCCTGGGTGTGGTGGTGGGTGTGCTCAAGCGGGTCCGCCAGATGGGCGGCGACCTCGCCCTCGTGTGCCCCGAACCCCGGGTGCGACGCGTGTTCCGCCTCGTCGACCTCGACCGCGTCCTGACCCTGGTCGGGTCCCTCGACGAGCTCCCCGAGGGGCCGGGTTCCGGCGGCGTCGCCGGCGGTGACCGGTGAGCGACACGACGCCGAGCGAAGCCCCCGAAGGGGCCGTCGTCGTCGAGATACCGGCCGCGACCGAGTTCGTCTCCTTCGTGCGGGTGGTGGTCGCGGCGGCCGCCGAGTTCGAACCCGACATGTCGGCCGAACGCATCGAGGACCTCCGCCTGGTGGTGTCGGAGGCCACGACCAACGCCATCGAGGCCAACCTGGCCAGCGGGACCCCCGCCCGGGTCCGGGTCCGCTGCGATCTCACCGCCGACGGGATCGTCGTCGAGGTCCACGACGAGGCCGGCGGTTTCGACCCCTCGAGTGTGCCCGAGCTCCCCCCGCCGGAGAGCCCCGAGCGCCTCCTGTACGAAAGCGGCCTCGGCCTGCGTCTCATGCGCCTGCTGGCCGACGAGACCGAGATCCACGCCGACCGGGGCGGCACCGATGTCCGTCTCGTGGTGTACACCGACCGCCACCGCCGCGAGCTCCTCGACGGCCCCGCCCCACCGCCCGACGGGGCCGGGAGCGACGAGGGGCGGGGGGAGTCGCCCGACGCCGCCGGCTGAGGAGGCGCGGTCCGCCGGCGCTAGCGTGCCTGCGGTCCCCCCGGGTGCCTCGTCACGGAAGTGCGCGCCATGAGCAGTGTCGATCCCATCGAGCCGTCCCCGCTGACCTTCCTGGGCAGCGACCGCCGCCTGGCCCGTCGAGTGGCCCGACCCGTGGCCCGCTTCCTGCAGGTCGAGGCCGCCGGTGGCGTCGTGCTGCTGGTCGGCACGGTCATCGCCCTGGTGTGGGCCAACTCACCCTGGCGTCACTCCTACCACGAGATCCTCGAGACCCACATCACCTTGGCGGTCGGCGGGCTCTACACCATCGACCTGCCGATCGAGGCGTGGATCAACGACGCCCTGATGGCCCTGTTCTTCTTCGTGGTGGGGATCGAGATCAAGCGCGAGCTCGTCGCCGGCGAGCTCCGCAACCCCCGGGCCGCGGCCCTACCCGCCCTGGCGGCCCTGGGTGGCATGGTCGTCCCGGCCCTGATCTTCACCGCCTTCAACCTGGGCCAGCACGGGGAGGCCGGGTGGGGGATCCCCATGGCCACCGACATCGCCTTCGCCCTGGGGGTCGTGTCCCTGCTCGGCTCGCGGGTCCCCAGCACCATGAAGGTGTTCCTGTTGACCCTGGCCATCGTCGACGACATCGGCGCCATCGTGGTCATCGCCGTCTTCTACACCGCCGACCTGTC
>RFFY01000289.1 GCA_003697065.1 Actinomyces sp.
ATCACGACGGGTTCGCCGGCGGGGTCGCGGACCTTCAAGCCGGAGGATCCGGTGACGCGTGGTGAGTCGGTGACCTTCTTGAAGCGCTACGACGACAACATCGTGCAGCCGGGTCTGGCGGACAAGGCCGACGCCGCCGACACCTACACCAAAGCCGAGGTCGACGCCGCCATCGCCGCCGCCGGCCCGACCATGTACTTCGCCCGGGTGGGCGCCGACGGCACCCTGGCCGAGGGCTCGACGGGCGTCACCATGGAAAGCGGTAGTAGTGGCGGTAACTACACCGTGCAGTTCCCCGTGGACGTGAGTGCGTGCGCCTGGCAGGCCACCATCGGCACGAAGGGCAATATCCTGATCCCGGGGGCGACCGACAACGCCGAGATCTCGATCACGACTGATTTCGATCCGACGGGGGGACCCATCTCTCTCTTCCTTCCCGACCCGAAGGGAATCCTCGTGGAGACCCGTGACAGCAACGGCACGGTCGCCGCGCACGGCTTCTTCCTGACCGTGCTGTGCCCGTGACGCTCTGACGCCGGATGGCCGGCCACGCGACCGTAACCGGCCGGTGCTGACGGCAAGGGTGGGGGCCGGGTCCCGAGGACCCGGCCCCCACCCGTCGCGGTGAAGTTGGTCACGGCGCGTGGACCCGCGGGGTCGGCCGATCTAGGGTTCGCGGTGAGGACGGTTCGGCCCCCACACGAGTGACGGGGGTGGACCATGTCGCTGTGGTCGACTCGCACCGCCATCACCCTGCGGGGTGTGTTGGCGGGTGTGCTGATCGGTGGCCTGGTGGCCGGTGGTGTGGCGGCGGCGTCGGTGTCGTTCGACGATGTGCCGTCGGGGAAGTTCTACGAGGCGCCGGTCGAGTGGGCGAAGGCGAACAACATCACGACGGGTTCGCCGGCGGGTTCGCGGACGTTCAAGCCGGAGGATCCGGTGACGCGTGGTGAGTCGGTGACCTTCTTGAAGCGCTACGACGACAACATCGTGCAGCCCGCTCTGGCGAACAAGGCGGATGCCGCGGACACCTACACCAAAGCCGAGGTCGACGC
>RFFY01000032.1 GCA_003697065.1 Actinomyces sp.
CGCCAGGGCCGGGTCGTCGAGGATGCGGGCGACGGCGGCGGCGTACAGGGCGGGATCGCGTCCCCCGATCAGATAGCCCGTGCGCCCGTCGTCGACCAGGGTGCGCAGGCCGCCCACATCGGCGGCCACCACCGGTGTCCCGCAGGCCGCCGCCTCGAGGGCGACGAGCCCGAAGGACTCGGAGCGGCTGGGGACGAGGACCACGTCGGCGGCCCGGTAGTAGGTCGACAGGACGTGATGGGGCCGCGGCGGCACGAAGCTCACCCGCTGCTCGAGACCCTCGGCGGCGATGAGATGGTGGATCCGGGCCAGCTCGGCCTGCCCGGCGGGTCCGCTCGCTCCGCCGATGATGACGAGACGGGCGTCGTGGTCGAGGTGGGTGAGGGTCGACACGGCGATGTCGACGCCCTTGAGGGGCTGGATCCGGCCGGCGAACACCAGCAGGGGTCGCTCGTCGACGCCCAGGGCGGCCCGGGCCCCGGCCCGGGAGCCGGGCGAGAAGGTGGCGTGGTCGACGCCGGGGGCGAGCACCTCGACCCGGCCGGGGTCGGCGCCGTAGAGCTCGACCAGCTGGCGCAGCTCGGTCACGGCGTTGGCGGTGATCACGTCCGAGCAGGCGACCACCTCGGCCTCGGCGGCCACCCGGCGGGCGGGTTCGGGGTCGCCCGTCTCGGCCTTGACCCGGGCCAGGGTGTGGAAGGTCGACACGAGGGGGAGGTCGAGTTCGTGCTTGAGACGGTGGCCGGCCACGCCGGACAGCCAGTAGTTGGCGTGCAGGACCCGGACCCCGCCCCGGCGGGCCAGGTCGGCGGCCACCCCGTCGGCGAAGGCGTCGACGTGGCCCGCCAGCTCCTCTTTGGGGACAGCGGGCGGGCCGGCGTCGACGTGCACGACCCGGAAACCCGGTTCGACGCCCACCTCGTCGGCCAGATCGGGATGCCAGCGCCGGACGTAGACGGTGGTGTCGACGCCGACCTGGGCGAGGGCGCCCACCATCTCGCGGACGTAGACGTTCATCCCGCCCGCGTCGCCGCCGCCGGGCTGTACGAGGGGCGAGGTGTGCAGGCTCAACACGGCGACCCGGAGAGGCTCGCCGCCACCCGTCTCGGTGGTGTCGGTGAGCGGGCTCACGCGTTCGGGACCGGCTCGCCGCCGGCATAGCGCCGGGCGAGCTCGTCGTTGAGGGTGTCGATCAGCTCGTGGAGGCGGCGGCGCCAGCCCGAGAGCCGTTCCTCGTGGCGACGGAGCTCGTCGAGCAGGGCGGTGACGGCGTCGTCGCCGAGTTCGGGCAGTTCACCGAGACGGGTCGCCGGGGCCACGGCGTCGAGTTCGGCGGTGAGGGGGGTGACGAGGGCACCGGGCGGCTCGAGCTGTTCGGCGACCCGTCCCGATCCGACCCCGCGGACGCCGCCGGCGAGGATGTCGGGCAGCTCGGCCACCAGGGAGCCCAGGTCGCCGCGTTCGCCGCGGCGGCGCCGCTCGGCCTCGGCGGCGACCACGTCGAGACGACCCTGGGCCAGGCGGCGCACGTAGGACAGGGCGTTCTCGAGCTCACTGCAGCGGGTGCGCAGGGCCCTCAGCTCGTCGGTGTCGCGTCGGGCCAGGTCGCGGAGGTGTCCCGGGTCCAGCACCTCGTGGAGTTCGGGGATCACGGTGCCGGACCTCCTGGTGACGGGGGCAGCGACGGTGGCGGGGCCGCCAGCGCCGTCGCGAGCCTACCGGGCCCGTCGCACCGCCCCGAAAAACGCCGGGTGCCCGCGCCCGCGAGCACTCGACGGGCTTCAGCCCCCCGAGACCGGGGGCAGGACCGCCACCTCGTCGTCGGGCCCGACCGGATCGTCGGGGGTGGCGGGTTCGCCGTTGACCCAGATCCGACAGGTGGTGAGCACACCGGCGAAGGCGGTCCCGTAGCGGGAGCGGGCCTCGTCGAGGACCCCGCCGACGGTGGGGGCGTCGATGGTGTCGCGTCCGGTCCCCGCCGCCTCGCGGGCGGAGGCGAAGAGTCGCAGGGTGGCCATGGCCGCAGCGTAGACGCCCCGGGGGCGTGGGCGACGGGGGTCCGCCACGCTGTCACAGGGCGCCAATAGGGTCGGCGCCGACATGACCCGCATCCTCGTCGTGCGCCACGGCCAGTCGGAGTGGAACGCCGAGAAGCGCTGGCAGGGGCAGGCCGATCCGCCCCTGTCACCGCTCGGCGTCGAGCAGGCGCGTGCGGCCGCCCGTCGGGTCGGTGGCGTCGATCTGGTGGTGGCCTCCGATCTCGAACGGGCCCGCCACACCGCCGAGATCATCGCCGACGAGATCGGCGTGGGCCCGGTCATCGTCGACGAGGGCTTCCGCGAGCGCGGGGCCGGCGAGTGGCAGGGCCTCACCCGCGACGAGATCGAGGATCGCTATCCCGGCCATCTCGACGAGGGACGCCGGCCCCCGGGCTGGGAGCCCGAGGACACCTTCCGGGTGCGGGTGCTCGACGCCCTCGAGCGGGCCCGGGCCCGCGCCGCGGGGGGCGAGGTCCTCGTCGTGGCCCACGGGGGCGTCGTCTACACCCTCGAGGCCCATCTGGGGGCCCCCTTCGAGCGCATCGCCAACCTGGCCGGTCGCTGGTTCGTCCACGGCGACGGCGGCTGGGAGCTGGGCGAACGTATCCACCTGGCCCCCGAGGTGGCCCCGGCCCCCCCGGATCTGCTGTGACCTCCCTGTTCGACCCCGGCCCCTCCGAGGTGGGTGTCACCGACGCCGGGGGCGGCGACCCGGGCCCCCTGCCGGTCGAGGTGGTGCGCAGCGCCCGGCGGGTCAAGACGGTCTCGGCCCGCATCGTCGACGGCGTGATCCGGGTCCGCATCCCGGCCTGGATGTCACCGGCCGACGAGGAGAGGTGGGTGCGCGACATCGTCGCCCGCATCGAGCGGTCGCGTCGCTGCGGGCGGATCGATCTGGCCCGGCGCGCCGCCGAACTGGCCGACCGTTACGACCTACCCCGCCCCGACGCCATCACCTGGTCCGAACGCCAGCGTCTGCGCTGGGGATCGTGCACCCCGGCGACCGGCGAGATCCGCATCTCGACCCGCCTGGCCGGGGTGCCGGGCTGGGTCCTCGACCACGTCATCGTCCACGAGCTGGCCCACCTGGTCGAGCCCGACCATTCGCCGGCCTTCCACCGCCTCGTGGCCCGCTATCCCCTCACCGAGCGGGCTATCGGCTACCTGCAGGCGCTCACCGACCAGCCGGTGCTGGGGGCGGAACCGCCGGCGGCCTGAGCCGGCCGGTCCGGCGGCGCCACGCCAGCTCGGCCTCCCCCAGGGGGGTGGCGGGCGGGGCGTCGAGGCGGTACTCGTCGAGGATCGCCCGCCACCGGTTGCAGGCGCCCAGGCGGCCGAGCAGGGCACTCATGCCCCAGATGACCCGGTCCAAGATGACGAACGAGGGGGGCATGGTGAGGGCGTGCATGACCTCGGCGTGGGGCCCGTCGAGGTCGAGGAGGCGACGCAGGGCACCGGCGGTGAAGTCCTCGGTGAAGGCGAAGGTGTCGGTGAAGTAGGGCTCGTAGGGGGCCGACACGTAGGCGAGCACCCGCTCGGGGTCGAGCCCGTGGTCGGGGCGCAGGAAGCCGGCGCGTTCCATCTCGGCCACCACGGCGGCGGCGTCGTGGGCGAAGAGGGGGTCGATCAGGGGGGTGAGGGACTCGAGCTCGCCCGGCGCCCAGCGCTTCACCAGGCCGAAGTCGACGAAGGTCACCGAGCCGTCCCGGCCGAACAGGTAGTTGCCCGGGTGGGGATCGCCGTTGAACACCCCGACCCGGTAGATGGCGCCCTGGGTGAAGCGGAAGATGATCTCCGCCGCCTTCTGCCGGGCCGCCGGGTCGGCGCGGGTGCAGAAGGTCTCCCAGCCCCACCCGTCGACCCACTCGGTGGTGAGGACCCGGCGGGCCGACAGTTCGGGGACGACGTCGGGGACCGCCACGAAGGGATGGTCGCGGTAGCGCTCGGCGAACTCGGCCTGGCAGGCGGCCTCGAGCCGGTAGTCGAGCTCATCGGCCATCCGGTGACGGAGCTCGTCGACGAGGCCCTTGACGTCGAGGCTGCGCAGGGCGATGCCGGACACGAGGCGGTAGAGGAGCTCGGCGTTGTCGAGGTCGGAGCCGATCGTCTCGTCGAGGCCCGGGTACTGGACCTTGACGGCCACCCGCCGCCCGTCGCGGGTGACGGCCCGGTGCACCTGGCCGATGGAGGCGGCGGCGGCGGGCACCGGATCCCAGTCCAGGAAGAGCTCCTCGGGCGGGGCGCCGAGTTCCTCGGTGACGACCCGCTCGGCCAGGGAGGGTGCCATGGGGGTCACGTCGGCCTGGAGGCTCTCGAGGCTGCGCCGGGCCTCGGGGGGCAGGCCGTCGAGGATGAACGACAGCATCTGACCGGCCTTCATGACCACGCCCTTCATGTGGCCGAGTTCGCGGGCGACGTCGTCGGCGGTGCGGATGGCGAAGTGCTCCTCGAGGGCGGCGCGGCGGGCCTCGTCGCGTCCGGCGCCGCGCAGGCGAACGAGGGCCAGGTGGGCGCCCCGGCGGGCGGTGAGGCGCAGGATGCGGGCGCTGCGGGTGACGCGGGCCCGGCGGGCGGGGTCGTGGCGGACGGCGGCGACAGCGGCCGCGGTGACGAGGGTGGTGGCGGCGCTGGCCAGCCAGGCGGCGGTCCGCCGGGGTCGGCTCACCGGGTGTGGTCGCTCGGCGCCGGTCCCTCGCCGTCGGCGTCGCCCGCGTCGGCGCGGGCCAGGGTGTCGGCTCGGTCGAGATCGTCGGCGTCGAGGGCCCCGAGGGCCGCTTCGATGCGGTCGAGGTCGGCTTCGGCCCGGTCGAGATCGGCGGCGATGGTGGCGGGATCCGTGCCCGACGTGGCGACACCGTCGGCGTCACCGGTGGGCGCGGGGCCCGGTGGGCGCGGCCCGGTGTCACCGGTGGGCGCGGGGCCCGGTGGGCGCGGCTCGGTGGCGTGGGGGATCGGGTCGTCGAGGTCGCCCATCGGGGCGAATCTAGCGGTCGGGGTCGCCCGGCCGGTCCTCGTCGCTGGTCCGGTAGTCACCGAATCGCCCGTCCCGTTCGGTCAAGGCGGTGGTCAGTCCCGCCTCGCGGACCCGCCCGATGAAGCGGGCCATGGTCTCGGTGTGGGTGCCGAGGGCGCACAGCTCGGTTCCGGCCCGGATCCCCGTGCGCAGACCCATGATCTCCATCTGGCGGTGGATGGCCCGCTTGTTGAGGGCGACGACGTCGCCGGGCAGGGCGGCGATGCGTTCGGCGACCTCGAGCACGCGGTCCTCGAGCTCCTCCGCGGGCCAGGCGGCGTTGGCCCACCCGTACTCGACGGCCTCGACGCCGGTGAGGGCGTCGCCGGTCAGGAACATCTCCATGGCCTTGCGCATGCCGACGAACCAGGGATGGAAGTGCATGTCGGGCACCCCGAAGCGCACGGCGGGATAGCCCATACGGGCGTCCTCGGCGACGTAGACGAGGTCGCAGCAGGTGGCGAGTTCGCTGCCCCCGGCGAGGCAGTAGCCGTGCACCTGGGCGATGACGGGTTTGGCCAGGTCCCAGATGGACATCCACCCCTCGGTGACGTGGCGGGGCCACTGGCCCTCGCCCTCGGCGGTGAAGAAGGGCAGTTCGTAGCCCTCGTTGCCGCCGGCGAGGTCGTAGCCGGCCGAGAAGCTGGGCCCGGCCCCCCGGATGACCGTCACCCGGACCTCGGGGTCGCGGTCGGCGGCGCGGAGAGCGTCGAGGAGGGCGCCCCGCAGGGGATGGATGAGGGAGTTGCGCTTCTCGGGGCGGTTCATGGTGAGCCGGCGGACCCCGGGCCGGGGGTCGTCGACCAGGAGGATGTCGGGTGGTGCGGATCGGGTCTCGGTCATGGCGCCTCCGGGTGGTGGGTGGCACCCGACGCCAGCACCGGTGGCGCGGAGGCGTCAAGACGAGGGTGCACCCCCGGGGCGGGCGGTGTCCCGAAAACTGGACATGGTCTCCGATTTCGGAGAGACTCTCCACCACATGGCTGCACCCGTCGTCGGCAAGTCCGCCCGTACCCGCGCCCGCCTCGTGGCGGCCACCCGCGCCGCCATCCGCGCCCGTGGCACCTTCACCGCCGCCGACGTCGCCGCCCGCGCCGAGGTGGTGCCCGCCACCTTCTACGCCCACTTCGCCTCCCGCGGCGACGCCCTCGCCGCCGCCTTCGCCGCCACCCTCGACGAGGTCGTCGACCTCGTCGGTGCCCACCTCGACCCCGCCCGCCTCGATCCGGCCCGACCCGACCGGGGGGCACCGGCCGTCCTCGCCGCCTTCGTCGACGCCCTCGTCGACTTCTTCGCCCGCGAGGCCCGGGTGTTCCGCGCCGCCCTCGGCGATCTGGCCACCAACCCCGGTGTCCGGGCGACCTACCGGGCTCACGAGGAGTCGGCGATGGCACACCTCGTTCCCTTCGTCGCCGCCGTCCGCGGCACCGGCCCCGACGATCCGGCGGTGGTGCCCGTCGCCCGGGCCCTCCTCGTCGCCGGCCAGGGTCTCGACAATCCCCTCCTGTTCACGGGCGAGCACAGCGATGCGGAGCGCGCCGTCCTCGTCGCCGGCCTGTGCGCCCTCGTGACCGCCGACCCCAGAACCCCACCCAGCCCACGCCGTCCTCCCGGGAGACCCGCATGACCACCATCGAGGCACCGACCCCGTCCACGGCGCCGCCGGCGGCCACCCCCCGCTGGCTCGAACGCGTCGACAACCCCTACCTCCAGGGCCCCTACGCCCCGGTCATCTCGGAGACGAGGGCGGTCGAGCTCGAGCTCGACGCCATCGGTGAGGTGCCCACCGACCTCACCGGCGCCTTCGTCCGCAACGGGCCCAACGCCGTGTTCGAGCCCCCCGGGCCCTACCACTGGTTCGACGGTGACGGCATGGTGCACGCCGTGTGGTTCCGGGAGGGCCGCGTCACCTACCGGAGTCGTCTCGTCCCCACCCGCGATCTGGCCGCCGAGTGGCGGGCGGGCCGGGCCCTGTTCCCCGGGGTGATGGACCGCGTCGACCCGGCCCGCCCCATCGCCTCGATGAAGGACACCGCCAACACCGACCTGGTGTGGCACCACGGGCGCCTGCTCGCCCTGTGGTACCTGTGCGGGGAGCCCTACCGGCTCGACCCGGTCACCCTCGAGCCCGACGGGATCGACGACTTCGGCGGCCGGCGCCGCACGACCGTGTCGGCACACCCGAAGCACGACCCCCGCACCGACGAGCTCGTCTGGTTCACCCTCGGTGACGTCGAGCCCCCCTTCATGACCTACGGGGTGTGCGACCCCGACGGGACCCTGGTGCACGAGACCCCGATCGACCTGCCCGGGCCCCGCGCCCCCCACGACATCACCATCACCGCCAACCACTCGATCCTCCACGACTTCCCCCTCTACCCCGACCCGGTGATCCTGCGCGAGCACGGGCACCGTGTCGTGCGCTTCCACCGCGACGAACCGACCCGCTTCGGCGTCATCGGCCGCCGCGAGGACGGGGTACGGGTCCGCTGGTTCGAGTTCGAGCCGGGCTATGTGCTGCACATGGTCAACGCCTGGGAGGACGGGGACTGGATCGTCATGGACGGGTGCTTCCAGCCCGACCCGACCATCCGCCCCGATCCCGCCGAGGGGCCCCTGGCCTCGATGCTGGCCTACCTGCGGATCCGGGCCCATCTGCGACGCTGGCGGATGAACCTGCGCACGGGCGAGGCCGTCGAGGAGCAGCTCGACGACCTCAACGTCGAGTTCTGCCTGCCCGACACCGGACGCTACGGCGAGCGCACCCGCTGGTCGTACCACCAGCACCTGCCCCTGGGTTCGCGGACGGTCGACTTCGCCGGGATCGTCAAGTACGACCACACCGACGCCTCCTCGGTGCGGTGGGACCATCCCGAGGGATGGATGGGCAGCGAGTCGCCCTTCGCCCCCCGCGACGGGGCCCGGGCCGAGGACGACGGCTACGTGCTGAGCTTCATGAGCCACGTCGACGGCCGCTCGGAGGTCTGGGTCTTCGACGCCACCGACATCGCGAGCGGACCGGTGTGCCGTGTGCCGCTACCGTCGCGGGTGCCGGTGGGGTTCCACGCCAAGTGGATCACCGGCGCCCAGGTGTGGGGCGAGACCGCGACCGCACCGTGACCCGAGGGGGAACAGCGTGACCAACGTGCTGCGGCCCGAGCCGATCTTCGTGCTCGGGGGTGCCCAGACCGACTTCGCCCGCAACTTCGCCCGGGAGGGTGTCGAGCTCGTCGACGTGATCGACGAGGTCGCCCATGCCGCCCTGGCCGACGCCCGCGTCGACCCCGCCTTCGTCGAGACCGCCCACGTGGGCAACTTCACGGCCGAGCTCTTCTGCCGCCAGGGCCAGCTCGGCGGGCTCCTCGCCATGGTCGATCCCGCCTTCGCCGGCCTGCCCATCGGGCGCCACGAGGCCGCCTGCGCCTCGGGGAGCATCGCCACCCTGGCGGCCACCGCCGAACTCGAGGCGGGCCGTTACTCGACCGCCCTGGTCGTTGGGGTCGAGCAGATGCGCAACGTGCCGGGCGCCACCGCCGCCGAGTACATCGGCGGTCCCGCCATGTGGTCGGGTCACGAGGCGACCGATGTCGAGTTCCCGTGGCCCCACCAGTTCAGCCTCCTCGCCGACGAGTACGAGCGGCGCTACGGGCTCGACGAGGAACACCTGCGGGCCATCGCCCGCCTGAACTTCGACAACGCCCGGCGCAACCCCCTGGCCCAGACCCGCTCCTGGCGCTTCGACGAGCGGAGCTTCACCGACGACGAGCACGCCAACCCCGTCATCGAGGGCCGGATCCGCAAGCAGGACTGTGGTCAGATCACCGACGGGGCCGCCGCCGTGGTGCTCGCCCGCGCCGACCGGGCCGCCGAGTGGGCCGCCGAGCGGGGTGTCGACCTCGACGAGGTGCCGCGCATCACGGGGTTCGGGCACCGGACCATGCCCATCACCCTCGAGGCCAAGCTGAAGGCGTCGGCGGAGAGTCCCTACGTGTTCCCCCACGTGCGGGCCGCCTTCTGCGACGCCCTGGGCCGCGCCGGGCTGGCCGACGTCCACGAGCTCGATCTGGTCGAGGTGCACGATTGCTTCACCTCCACCGAGTACATGACCATCGACCACATGGGCCTCACCGATCCGGGCCGGAGCTTCGAGGCCATCGAGGAGGGCGTCATCGCCTTCGACGGGCCGCTCCCGGTCAACCCCTCGGGTGGCCTCATCGGCCTGGGTCACCCCGTCGGCGCCACCGGGGTGCGCATGCTCAACGACGCCCGCCGCCAGGTGGCCCAGGTGGCCGGTGAGATCCAGGTCGACGGGGCGCGCCGGGCCGGCACCTTGAACATCGGGGGCTCGGCCACGACGGTGGTGAGCTTCGTCGTCGAGGCGGGAGCGACCTGAGGGGCGTGGTGTCGATGGCCCGGTCCCGGCGATGGCCGGATCCCACCCACGGAGGCCACGGGTCCCGGCCGCTAGATTGGCGCCGGGCCGCTAGCTCATCGGGTAGAGCAGGGGACTTTTAATCCCAAGGTGCCGGGTTCGAGACCCGGGCGGCCCACGCCCGAACCCGTCCACCTAGGCTGGCGCTCATGCGCATCGGGATCGCCGTGGGCGGCGTCGACGCCGAGGTGATCGACTTCGTCCGTGAGGCCGAACGCCTCGGTGCCGAGTCGGTGTGGGTCCCCGAGGCCTGGGGTCACGACGCTCTGACCCCGCTGGGCGCCCTGGCGGCGACGACCGGGCGGATCGCCCTCGCCAGCGGGGTCGTGCAGCTCGGTACCCGCACGCCGGCCATGCTCGCCATGTCGGCCCTGTCCCTCCAGCACCTGTCGGGGGGGCGCTTCCGCCTCGGTGTGGGGGTGAGCGGCCCCCAGGTGATGGAGGGCTGGCACGGGGTGCGCTTCGACCGGCCGGTGCAGCGCACCCGTGAGACGATCGAGATCCTGCGCCTCGTCACCGCCGGCGAGCGCCTCGTCTACGACGGTGAGATCCACCGCCTGCCCCTGCCGGGGGGCGAGGGCCGTGCCCTGCGGGTGGCGGCACCACCGGCCCCCGTACCCGTCTACGTCGCCGCCCTCGGTCCCCGCAACCTGCGCCTGACCGGCGAGCTCGCCGACGGCTGGCTGGGCAACTCGTTCCTGTGCCCCACCGCCCACGTGTTCCTCGACGAGATCCGGGCGGGGGCGGAGGCGGCGGGCCGGGATCCGGCCGAGATCGACATCACCGTGGGGGTGTCGTGCGAGATCACCGACGAGGTCGAGGCGGCGGGACGTCGCCACGCCGCCGGCTTCGCCTTCACCTTCGGGGCGATGGGTTCGAGCCGGTCCAACTTCTACAACGCCGCTTTGACCCGCCAGGGCTACGGCGATGTCGTCGCCGAGGTCGAACGCCTCTGGCGCGCCGGTGACCGCGATGCCGCCCGCCGCGCCGTGCCCGTCGAGTTGGGCCTGGGCATGAACCTGATCGGACCGCCGGCCGAGATCCGACGCCGCCTGGTCGAGTACCGCGACGCCGGCGTCGACATGTTGCGGGTGACGCCCGTCGGGGAGACCCTCGACGACAGGCTGGCGGTGCTCGGACACCTCCTCGACATCGCCCGGACCGTGTGAGGCGGCGGCGCGCCGGCGGGGGTCAGGCGGCGAGGGTGTCGGGGCCATCTTGGTCGCGCATGACGGCGATGGCCCGGTAGAGGTCCTCGGCGAGGTCGTCGAGGCCGCTGCCGTAGAGGGGTGCCAACCCCACCCGGACCCGGCGCCCGGTCCCGTCCTCGAGATACAGGCTCCGTGCGCCGTCGACGCGGTCGTCGCCGGGTGCCTCGTCCTCGTGACCGAAGCGGGGTCTCGGCTCGACGACGTCGGTGATGCGCACCTCCGTCAGCGGGATCTCGTGGTGTGACCAGAAGTTCTGCACCACCACGGCCTCGGGCGTGACGATGACGGCCATGGCCGCCAGGCGACGCACGGCCGCGACGAGGGCGGCGGCGACGGCGAGAATGAGCATCAGAGGCAGGCGGGCCGGCACCAGGGCGAAGATGGCCAGCCCGACGATCGTCCCCATCACGATCGTCGCACGCGCCGTGCGGGCGACGACGATTCCGTCCACGCGCGGAGTATCGCGCCGGAGTCGGGGCTGGGGTTCGCGGCAGACGGTGACCTTCGACACGCGGGTGGCGACCGTGCCCGGGCGGCTCCGGTGGCACCCCCGGTGCCCTGCCTGCAACGATGAGCTGATGCCCGACCTGTCGAGCGACGATCGTCCCGTGTCCGCCGACTCCCACGTGGTGGAGGGTCCCGAGGTCTTCGCCGGCCTCGCCGAACGCTTCGGTGACGAGGCGCCGCGGGTGGTCCACCGCCCCGGCGGCGGTGACCACATCGTGATCCCGTCGCGGGGTGACGGGGGAGTGAACGTGGGTCTGATGGCGCTGGCCGCCACCCGCCTCGACCACGCCCGGCCCCTGGAGCGGCGGCCGGGGCACAAGCCGGGCACCGGGAGCATCGAGGATCCCGAGATCCAGGCCTACCTGACCGGCGGCTACGCCGCCCTGCGACCCGGACTGCGCGACGGCGCCCGTCGGGCCGAGGACCAGGACATCGACGGACTGGCGGCCGAGGTCCTCTATCCCGGGTACTTCTCGATGTTCTCCCTGCGCGACGTGGAGCTGTTGGTGGCACTCCAGCGCAACTACAACGACTGGCTGGCGGACCACACCCGGGCGTCGAACGGTCGCCTCATCGGGTTGGCGGCCCTGCCGGTCCAGGATCCCCAGCGGGCCGTGGCCGAACTCGAGCGGGCCATCGACCTGGGCCACCGGGGGGTCGTCATCCCCAGCAACGCGCCGAAGGGACGCCGCTACTGCGACCCCGAGTTCGATCCCCTGTGGGCCCGCGCCCAGGAAGCCGGCGTGCCGGTGTCGTTCCACGTGGGGTGCTTCTCCCACATCCCCGCCTGGCTCAAGCAGAGCGCCGGCCGCGACCCGATCACGGTGTACGCCGGCACGGCCAGCCTCATCCACGACACCCTGGTCGAGCTGATGTGTCGGGGGGTGTGCCGACGCTTCCCCGACCTCCGCTTCGTCGTCGCCGAGTTCAACGCCGGCTGGATCGCCCACTGGCTCGATCGGGTCGATCAGGGATGGCGCCGGGAGTACGCGAAGGACCCCAGCGGTCCCGCCGTCGAACCCGTGCACGAGATCTGGCGTCGCCAGTTCTTCGCCACCGTCGAGGACGACCGCGCCGCCCTGCTCACCCGCGAGATGCTCGGCGACGAGACCCTCGTGTGGGGTTCGGACTACCCCCACACCGACTCGACCTGGCCGTGTTCGGTCGCGGTGCTCGACGAGATCCTCGCCGACCAGCCCCCGGCGACCCGATCGGCGATCACCCGCGACAACGTGGCGCGCCTGTACGGCCTGTGACCCCGGTGTCGGCGCTCGTCGCCCTGTCCCCGGTCGTGCGATGACGCGTCCGCGCGCCATCTCGGTGGCCATCGTGATCGAGCGACCCGTGGCCGAGGTCTGGTCCGAGGTCGCCGACATCGCCCGCCACGTCGACTGGATGGCCGACGCCGTGGCCATCCGCTTCCTCACCGACACCCGCCGGGGTGTCGGCACCCGTTTCGCCTGCGACACGCGGATCGGGCCCCTGTCGACCACCGACGTCATGGAGGTCACGGTGTGGGACGAGCCGCGCCGTCTGGGGGTGCGCCACGTGGGTCTCGTGACCGGAGTGGGTGAGTTCGTCCTCGTCGCCCTCGACGGGGCCCGGACCGAGTTCCGCTGGGACGAGGACCTGACCTTCCCCTGGTTCCTCGGGGGTCCGCTGGGCGCCCTCGTCGCCCGGCCCGTCCTGCGTCTGGTATGGCGGCGCAACCTCGCCCGCTTGAAGGAGCGCCTCGAACGGGGGTGAGCCCGGGGCGGCGCCCGGCGCCCGGTCATGAGCCGTCTTTCACACCCGTACGATCGGACCCGCTTCGGGGGTCGACGTACAGTGGCGACATGAGGCCGCGACGCCTCTCGACCCGCCTTCTCGTGCTGGTACCAGCGGCGCTGGCGCTGCTCGCGGCGTCGTGCGGATCGACCGATCTGCCCGACGGGGCCGGAGCGCCGACGAGTGGCGCGGTGACGACGTCGACCGCCCCGACCACCCTGCCCGCCACCACGACGGTGCCCGAGACGAGCGCCTTGCCGGCCACGACCGGTGTGCCCGCCACAACCACGCTGCCGGCCAACACCAGCGTTCCCGCGACGACCACGGCGCCGCCGACGACCACGGCGCCGCCGACGACCACGGCGCCGCCGACGACCACGGCGGTGGACGTCACGGCTCTCGCCGAGGGCTCCGGGTGCACACCCGGCACCGACACCCTTCCCGACGGCGAGTGGTTCGGCTACGTGACCGACACCGCCCCCGACGCCGTGACCTTCGATCTGGCGTGCTGGTTCACGGGAGACGCGGCCGCCCTCGCCGCCGCCGAGGACGGCGAGGAGTCGCCACCGCCGAACGACTACTACATCAGGAACCGCTCGTCGCGTCTGCGGACGGTGCCGGTGGCCGGGGCCCTCGACCCGCGACCCACCCGGGTGTCGTGGCTGGCCAACACGGGTGGACCGGATCTCGTCGACGGGACCTACGACGAGTGGCGGACG
>RFFY01000290.1 GCA_003697065.1 Actinomyces sp.
GTGTCGTCGTCCTCGGCGACCAGTTCGTCGATCTGGCGTTCGTAGACCCCGCTGGCGATCTCGAGGTCGGGGGCGCTGACCCGCGTACCGATGGCCCGGGCCACCCGCTCGAGCAGGGCGAGGGCCGCCTTGGGCGACGGCGCCCCGGGCACGTAGCCGGGCACGGCGGCCCAGAACGAGGCCGTCGGGAGGCCGGCGTCGCGGCACGCCGCCGTGAGGACCCCGACGATGCCGGTCGGGCCCTCGTAGGTGGACGGCGTGAGATCGAGCTCGGCGCGGAGCTCGTCGTCGTCGGTGGTGCCGGACACGTCGACGGGGCGGGAGTGGGGCACGTCGGCGAGGAGGGCGCCGAGGGTGATGACCCGCGCCACCCCGAGGGCCTCGGCGACCGACAGCACCTGGCGACAGAAGCGCTTCCAGCGGAGCTGGGGTTCGATGCCCGTGACGACGACGAGATCGCGGTCGGTGTCGTCGAGGCGCCCGGCGAGGATCCGGGTGACGGGCCACACGATCGAGCGCTCGCCGTCGACGAGGCGCATGAGGGGCCGGGTCACCGAGAAGTCGTGATAGTGCTCGGCGTCGATCTCGGCGATGGTGACGGCCTCGGCACGGTCGATCAGGTGCCGGGCGGCGATGGTGGCGGCGTCGCCGGCGTCGTTCCAGCCCTCGAAGGCGGCCACCAGCACAGGTCGGCGCAGGCGGGGTGGCTCGGTCGACCACACCACGTCGCTGGCGGTCCCGAGAGGATCGACGGGTTCGTGACCTGTCTCGTGGTGCACGAGTTCACGCTATCGGCCGGCGCCCCCGTCCCGGGCCGATGCCGCTGGTCCCGGCGCGCCGGTCGGCGGTGGGGTCGTGGTGCCGGTGGCCCGTCTCAGTCGCGCTCGTCGCGGGCGGTGCGCGTGACGCGATAGGTGCCGTCCAGGTTGCGGCTGACGACGACGTCGTCGTGGCGTCGCCTCAGTTCGTCGGCCTGGGCACGGTCGATGCCGTTGGCGATGACATAGCCGCCTGCGGGTCGGGGGGTTCCCACGTCGTTCTCCTCATGCGCGTCGGCCGAGGGAATCGGGGCACCGTTGACACCCGACCCGGCGCGACCACGCGTCGCTCCGCCCATGGCCACACCCTAGCCGACGCGTCACCTGGTCGTCACGCGTCCGTAAAGTCCGGACCAGGTGCGCGCGGGGAGCGGTCGCGACGACACCGGTGGGTCGCTCAGAGCTGGTAGCGGTAGACGTTGGTGTCCCGTTGGACGAAACCGAGCCGCCGGTACAGACGATTGGCGGCCTCCCGGTGGGGTCGCGAGGTGAGGTCGACCGTGCGGGCCCCGGCTTCGCGGGCGTGCTCGATGGCGGCGGTGTTCAAGGCGGCGCCGACCCCCTTGCCGCGGGCTGCCTCGTCGACGACGACGTCTTCGATCCACGCCCGCAGGCCGGTGGGGATGCGGAACAGCACCAGGGTCAGGCTGCCGAGGATGCCGGTGGTGTCGCGGGCGACGAACATGACGGAGGCGTCGGAGGCGACGAGGGCCTCCATCTCGGCGCGGGTCGGCGGCGGGTTCGACGA
>RFFY01000291.1 GCA_003697065.1 Actinomyces sp.
GGCTACGCCCCCGCCGAGAACGACGTCGTGAAGAACATGCACGACACGGGCTCCATCAAGCCGGGCTCGTACACGGCGGCCTTCTCGGAGACCATCGTCAAGCTCGGCGAGACCCATCCCGAACTGGTGACCATCACCGCCGCCATGCCCGACTCGACCGGCCTGCTCCCCTTCCGCGAGCGTTTTCCCGACCGCTGCTTCGACGTGGGCATCGCCGAACAGCACGCCGTGACCGCCGCCACCGGGATGGCCATGGGCGGGCTGCGGCCCGTCGTCGCCGTCTACTCCACCTTCCTCACCCGGGCCTTCGACCAGGTGAACCTCGACTGCGGGCTCCACGGTCAGCCCGTCGTGTTCTGTCTGGACCGCGCCGGTGTCACCGGTGACGACGGGCCCTCCCATCACGGCCTGCTCGACATGGTCCTGCTCACCAAGGTGCCGGGGATGACCCTCTTCGCCCCGTCGAGCTACCAGGAGCTCCAGCAGATGCTCGTCGACGCCGTCGAGCTCTGCGACGGACCGGCCGCCATCCGCTGGCCCAAGACCGCCGCCCCCGACGTCGGCCACGATCGGGTCGGATCGGGCCTGTCGGCCCGGCGGGCCCGCGAGGGCGACGGCCGCGTCTGTCTCGTGGGGGTGGGAAAGATGCTCGCCGCCTGCGAAGCCGCCGCCGAGGAGCTGGCCGCCGAGGGCATCGAGGCCACGGTGTGGGACCCGCGGGTCGTCGTCCCCCTCGATCCCGCCCTGGTGGCCGACGCCGCCGCCCACGAACTCGTCGTGTCCGTCGAGGACGGGCTGCGGATCGGGGGGGCCGGCGCCGTGCTCCGCGAGGCCCTCGCCGACGAGGGCGCCGAGTGCCGGGTCCGGGTCCTCGGGGTGCCGACGACCTACCTGCGCCACGACAAGCCCGACGCCATCCTGGCCCGCCTCGGCCTCGACGGAGCGGGTGTGGCCGCCACCGTCCGCCGCTGCCTGGGCCGCTGAGCGACGGGGCTCACCCCCGCCGACGCCCGACGGGCGCAGACGGTCGAACAGGGGTCGTTCGACTCAGGCGCGCCCGCCAGGCCGGCCTCTAGCCTCTGGGTGGCGGTCCCCCACGACACGAGGTGCCAACGATCATGACCACCACACGGACGCTGCGGGGCGTGGTCGCCGCCGTCACGGTCCTCGCCCTCCTGCTGGGGGCGGTCGCCCCCGCCCTGGCCGGCACCTTCAGCGACGTTCCGGCCGGCGCCTTCTACGAGCAGCCCGTGGAGACCCTCGTCGCCAAGGGCATCACCACCGGCTCGCCCGCCGGATCCGACACCTTCAAGCCCCTCGATCCCGTCACCCGGGGCGAGACCGTCACCTTCCTGTACCGCTACAGCGGCGAACCGGCCGGCTATCCCAACTCGACGGTCTTCACCGACGTCGACGACCAGCGCTTCTACGGCGTTCCCGTCTCGTGGGCCTACTTCACCGCCCTCACCACCGGTTCACCCGCCGGGTCCACCACCTTCAAGCCCGACGACCCCGTCACCCGGGGCGAGATGGTGACCTTCCTGTGGCGCTGCGCCGGCGAACCGGCCGTGAGCACACCCCACGGCTTCACCGACGTGGCCGCCGGTCGCTTCTACGAGCCCGCCGTGCGGTGGGCCAAGGCCACCGGCATCACGACCGGTTCACCCGCCGGGTCCACCACCTTCAAGCCCGACGACCCCACCACCCGCGGCGAGATGGCGGCCTTCATCACCCGTCTCGGCGACACCCTGGGCTGGCAGCCTTGCGGGTCGAACTTCACCGCCAACCTCCCCGACCAGCCCGACGACGTCACCGGCCAGGCCGGGGCGCCGTCACCGGTCGCGGGCCGGGCGGTGCTGCGGGTCGTCAACGCCGCCGACCTCGACCTCGACGTGATCCTCGCCGGACCCACGCCCGTGGACGCCTCGGTGGCCGCCTGCGTCCCCCTGGGCGGATCGGGCTGCGGTCCCTGGCCCGCCAAGCCCACCCCCGCCGATCCCGCCTGGTGCGAGTCGACGCCGGGTGAACGCCAGGTGTCCGAGGTCGTGTTCACCCTCGACCCGGGCAGCTACC
>RFFY01000292.1 GCA_003697065.1 Actinomyces sp.
ACATCGGACACGAGGCGACGAGCGACGCGCCCACCGTCGTGTCGATGACGAACCACGCCTACTGGAACCTGGGCGGTCCCGGCGCCGCCACCGTGGCCGACCACGTGGTCACCGTCGACGCCGACCGCTGGGTGCCGGTCGACGCGGCGGCCCTGCCCCTCGACGGCCCCCTCCCCGTCGACGCCACCCCGTTCGATCTGCGGGGCGGGGCCCCCTGCGGGGACCTCTTCGCGCTCGCCCATCCCGCCACGGCCCCCGCGCCCGCCGGGATCGACCACTGCCTCCTCGTGGCGGGAACCGGCCTGCGGCGCCACGCCCGTCTCGACCACCCCGCCTCGGGGCGGGCGGTCGAGGTGTGGTCCGACCAGCCCGGCGTGCAGGTGTACGCCGGGGGTCACCTGCCCGACCGCCCGGCGGCGCACGGGTGGCGCCTGCGGCCCCACGCCGGGTGGTGCCTCGAGCCGGGGCTGCCTCCCGACGCCCCCAACCGGCCCTGGGCGCCCCCGTCGATCCTGCGGCCGGGAGAGCGGTACCGTCACCGGTGCCGGATCGTCCTGGAACGGGGCGCCGGCGACTGAGCCCGAGCCCGACGCCATCCGCGGTCGCTCACCGGTACCCGCCGCGACCGGGCGACGCCGCCGGGCGCGATCGGTCAGCCGGGGACGAGGCGCGCCATCTGGAGGAGCTCCAGGTAGTGCTCCTTCAGGCTCGCCGGGATCCGCGCATCCTTGGGAACGCGCTCGAAGAGCCAGCGCAGCAGTGGCACCCCCACGTCGGCCCGCCCCGCCGCGGCCGCCACGTCGAGAACCCGGATCGCGGCCTCCCAGTCCCGGCGCGCAACACGGCGCCTGGCGCCCAGCAGACCGCGTAGTCCCGTCATCACGGCGAAGGCCTGGTCGGGCCGGAGCTCCTCCCATCGCACCACCTTCGGGTCGGCGAGGACGTCGGCGGGACGCGGCAGCTCACTCTCGGTCGACCAGGCGGTGAACTCCACGGCGGCCGCCTCCCCGACGGTCCCACGGAGCGTGTCGTGGACGAAGGCGTCGTCGTCGGGGTCGGCCTCGAGCTGCACCATGGCGCCGTACCAGCTGCGCAGGCTCGGCCAGGGTTGGTTGGTCCCGGGGTCCTCGGGCACCGAGACCACCAGTCCGGGTCGGAACTCCAGGAAGCCGAGGATCTTCGAGCGGACCTCCGGCGCCCGGTCGGGAGCGAGGGAGGGCTGGCTCAGAACCCACTCTCCCCAGGCGGCGAGATCGATCTCCCAGGTGACATGGGTGAAGCGGTTGAGCATCGGCGGGTCGAGATCGATGCCGAGCACAGCCTGATCCGGCGGGTTGGCGGCGGCGACGATGCGCACGTGCTCACCGAGAGCCATGTCACCGGCCACGCGCTCCTGGATGATGCGCAGCATCGCCGCCTGCACGGCGGCGGAGCACGTCGTCAACTCGTCGAGGAACAGCAGCGCCCTGTCCGCCTGCTCGAGCCGCCGGGCCCACGCGGGGGGAGAGAACGACACACCACCGCTGCTGG
>RFFY01000293.1 GCA_003697065.1 Actinomyces sp.
CGCCCGGGTCACGATCCCCTCGACCCGCTCGGGCCCCAGCACGTAGAGGAAGGGCCGCTGGCCGAGGCGGGGGATCACCGCCGCCAGCCCCGTCGAGGCAGCCACCAGATCGGCGGCCTCGATGGGCACCGCCACCTCGTCGACCGTGGCATGCGGGTCCCCGAGGTGCTCGAGGGTCACGTGGCGCCGGATCTCGTCGTCGGCCACCGGTGCCTGCTCGAAGCCGCGTGCGGTGAGCGCGGTGAGCGCCTCCCGGGCCCCCATGTCGGGTGCGAGGGTGAACAGGTCGTGGGAGGTGATCTCGGCCACCGTCACCAGGCTCTCGAAGAGGCGGCGGGCGGCGTGGTGATCACGCTGACGCGCCCACTCCGGTTCGCTGTCGTCCATGTCCTGCACCTCCAGACCTGCCGAGCCCACGGCTGTGGGGGTCGCGCCGTCAGGGATGTGTCATCTAGCCGGCAGGCTCCTGAGATCGTCGATCACCCGCACCCGGTCGGGGCAGGCCGCCTCCACAGCCGAGATGAACGCGTGGTCGCCACTGATCACACACACAGCCGCAGCCGTGCGAGCCAGAGATCCCGCCTGCTCCAACTGTTCCCACCGGTTGACGGTGGCCGTCGTCCGGACCTCCCATCCGAGTCGGCGGGCCGCGCCGATGAAGCTCTCGAGCTGGGGAATGTCGGGCGCGATCATCCATGCAACCGACCGATGCCCGCCCGCGGCGAGCTGGCGAAGGTCACGGAGGTCGATTCGGCGCGAGCCGAGATGGCGGTGCATCCACCATTGATCGGCAAGGACCAGAACCGTCGCGTCCGGGGGCCACGGCGGCGGGGACTGTGCATCAGGGGAGTTGGGATTCGCGCCAACGGATGTGCCGGTCGACTGGGCGCCCACTGCCGACGTGGTGGAGCCGGACACGTTGCTCACATGGCGATCCCGCTTGGTGACAGGCGGGAGCGGCACGCGAGGGCGTGACCCACCGGGGACGAACGCTCGGGCCCCGTACCCGGCGTAGGAGAACTCATAGCCCTCGTGGGGGTGCGCGACCACGACCGAGTGCACGATCCCCCGCCCCTCCAGCCGGAAGCGGGCGTACTTGCCGTGCACCTCGACGGCGGCGGCGTCGATTCGGTGCCGGACTCGATACTTCGCGTCGATGACCACGGCCAGCGGCTCCTCTCGCCGGAGGATCACGACATCGGGCTTCAGGGCTTGCGCGTCGTCGCCGGTCAGGGGCTGGAATTCCAGGCCCTCCCAGCTCCGTCGGGGGTCGGTCGAAATCGTCGGCTCGAAGGCCACCACGACACCGCCGGGGAACTCGACACTCGTCCCGGCTGGAACGTCGAGGCGGAGCAGTGGCCCGGGCAGGCGGGTCGCGATCCGCTCGAATCCCGCGCCGAGCGGCTCCCCGTAGCGACGCCTTGCCTCCAAGAGGATCTTGAGGAATACCCAGTACTCGTAGAGCCGGTCCATTCCTCGGATTCCGAGGCGAAGCTCCCCGGGCCCCTCGACGGGTACCGCTTCCGGTCGCTCCAGCTCGCGTCGGACACGCAGTAGAACTTGGAGCCGACGATCATGTTTGACGCGATGGGGGACGTCGCGTGCCGGGTTGAGAGTTGGCAGATCGGTGAAGGGAGGCCGGGACAGCACGGCGGTGATCTTGGCCACAACCTCCCGATCCCGTGACGTGTTCCGGGCGTAGGCGCCGAGACGTGTCAACGTGTCGGCCGCGAAGCCGAGGACGGCCGTGTCGGGGACGGCATCGACGACGACCGAGCGACCCGGACGCCCACGCAGTGCAGCGAACAGAACCGATGGGTTCAGTTCGCCGGGGCGCTTCACCTGATGGGCTGCTCGCCAGCCCCCGGTCAGGCCGAGGCGGGTAGGAGTGGCGGACTGGAGGTCGCGCACGGTTGGTGCGACCGTTGCCCAGAGATCCCGCGGGGCAGGCCCCCTCGCGGCAATCGACGTCGGTCCGCTACCGATCACAAGGCCGGCCCAGATCGTCTGCAGATCCGAGACCAGAGCCTCATAGGCCCGCTGCGACACCTTTCCCGGCCGGATCATGACCTCGCCGACTTCCGACTCTCCGATCCGAATCGGCAGGTAGCCGAGGTGGCAAGACAGCTCGTCCTCGTCAGCTGGGCGTAACCGAACCCGACCGTCGTCGTCCGCGTAGCGCTCGACGGGCCCGAACCCGACGACAGCGCCTGGGGGAAGTCCCCGTAGCTCGATCGCCGCGAGTTCGTCGAAGGCGGGCACGGCCACTTGGTCCAGTGCTCGCCAGCCCTGGTCTGTCCTGATCTCGACGGTCACTTCAGCCACATCGGTCCGCACTCAGGGTTGGGCTCACATCGTCGCCAAGCCAACGCTGGCGTCGGTCCCGTCCAGGAACGTCTCGTCGCTCAGCTCGGGGTCGAGCCACGCGTCGACGACCGCGGTGCAACGGGTCGCGCCGAGGGACTCGAATAGTGTTCGGAGCTCGGCCAGGGGGTCGGCTAGTTCACCTCGGAAGCCACGAACTTTCGGAACGACACGTTGAAGAAGCGCAACATCGAGCGCTTCCGCCTCGTCCAGCACGCCCTCTGCGTTGGCAATGAAGCGCTCGATCTCGAGGTGGCTCCGGACCCCCATCCCGATTCGCAGACCCGACAAGGTCTCCGCGATCTCGACGAGCTGATCATGGAATCTGGCCGAGGGCCTCTGGTGGACGATCTTGTCCCAAGCCGACATCCGCACACGCCATGGTGGCTCCTCCGCGGCCGCGTCTCGGTCATCGTGATGGGACCGTTGCACATCTATCGAGAGTTGGATCACGTTGGCTCGGTCGAGGACGCGGTCCGAGATCGCTCGTGTCGATTCGTCGATGTTGACGGTGCCGATGATGAAGAGATTGCGTGGATACTCGATCTGCGGTGGCCAGTCACCTCGGTTCTCGGGCACGGCGTCCGGAGGGTAGAGGGCCAGCTGGGGCCGGTTACCTGGTGAGGTGACGTCCTCGATCGCCGACAGGACGTCTGCGAGGTAGTACTCGACCGGGGCCAGGTTCATTTCGTCGAGAATGAGGAAGTGGGGTAGCTCGGGCTCTCGGGCGCAGTCTCGGGCGAGCGTGGCCAGCCACCCGGGATGGAACCTGTTGTCGAGCGGATTGAGAAACCCGAGTACTTCCGACTCGTCGACCCAATTCGGCCGTACCGCCACCCGGCGGACACGTTCAGAGGTCGCTCCCATGGCTTCGGCGTAGCCCCGGGCGATGGTCGACTTACCCGAACCGGTCAGGCCGGCCAGGATCACGAAGCGCCGGGTCTTCAACGACACGTGCAGCCGACGAACGTCGATGGGGTCGAACATGCCACGGCCCGACAGGAACCGCTCGAGATGGGCGACCAACGAGGCTTCGCCCTGAGCCGGCTCCCAGACGGGAACGTAGCGCCTGTCTATCGAGCGGGTCGCCTCTCTGATCAGTTCGCGGGCGCGGCGTGGGTCGGAAGAGAGGACCTGACGCGCCCGGTCCAGCAACCCCTCCAGCTCGCTCGCGCCGCTCGCGTCGAGCCCATCCGACAACTGACGGAGCCGCTCGCGCGCGGCGACCAGTTCGGCATCGACATCGTCGTGGAAACTGTCCCACGCCTGTTCCGCCCTGTCGCGGAAGGTGTCGACGAGTTCTTGTGTCACGGGCTCGAGCCCGTCCTCGGCGGACGCGATGGCGTCGTCGATGTCGGCGAGGAGGTGGTCGGCGCCATCGACCGCCTCCGCCAGTGCCCTCGCCTCTCGGAGTGCCTCCAACCGGCTCTCGCGCCGAGCGTCCTCCAGGCTCTCTCGGAGGTTCCGGAGCCCGTCCTCCGCAGCATCCAAGCGCTCGTCGGCGACGTCTGCATCGATGAGATCGGCTGCCTCGAGAAGCCCGCGGTCGTCCCCGGCCTCGGCGGTGATGCGTCGGCGAAGCTCGTCCAACTGGGCGCGCACGCGCTGCTTGCGCTCGGCATCGGCTGCTCGGCGTTCTGCGTCTGCGAGGGTCTCGAGGGCCCCTTCGAGATCGTCGTCGATGTCCAGCTGGTACTCGGCCACATCGGTGTCCACCCCACGCTCGCCCAGGTGGCCGAGCTTCTGCCGGAGGTCATCCAGGGTCCCCCACAGAGGTTCGAGTTGTTCCTGGGCGATTCCGGTCCCCATGGTGAGACGCGCGAGCCGCACCCGAACGGGCCCGGACAGCTCGTTCGCGAGGCGGACAGCTGCACTTTCGATCTCTGCGCTGACAGGGGCGATGACCTCCCCTACGAAGTCGGCGACGAGGAGTGGCGCGGCGGTCAAGACGACGAAGGGACGCAGTTCAGCGGGAATCGAGGAGAGTTCGATGCTTTCGGCCGGGGTAGGGACCCGGTCGTGGGGTGGCACCGCTGCCGACGCCGCCGCTGCGAGGCGTTCGGCGGCGTCGGCGAGATCCCGGAAGCGTCGTTTGAGGTAACGCTCTCGGTCGGAGCCGGGTCTGACCGCCCCACGCATGTGGCGACGGGGATCGACCCGCGGTGGATCACTTCTGGCCTCGGGAGCGACTGTGCTCATCCATTGTCGGAACGGCTCCACGATCGCGTCCCAGGCGACCTGTTCCCCAGTGAACTTGTTCGTACCGCTGTCGCTCAGCTCGAGCTTCCTCTCGAACTCGCGCCGGGCGTCACGGAACTCGTTGTGTGCGGCGAACCACTCCAGCGGAGACCCGTGGAGGGGCTCGACGTCGCGCAGCCGTTGCATGGGGTCGAGTAGTTCGGTGGGGAGCCAGTGGGGGAGGACGTACGCGTCACCCACGGCTCCCCAATTCTCGGCCTTGAGGCGCCAGTCGACCAGGGGCGGCACGACCTCGCGGTCGAGGCACTCTTTCCGAACCCGGTCGAGCCCCTCGAACACGGCCCGCTCCCGCGCGCCCCTGCGGAGGAGTTCAAGGAGCAGGACCGCCAGCGCGAGCCCCTCCTCTGCCGGAATTGGAATGTCCTCTCGGAGCTTCGCCAGCGATTCCTGCCCCAGCTGTTCGAACACCGCCACACCTCCACCGTCCGGTTGCTCGCATTCAGGTTCTCACGCACTCCGGCTCTCGTCGGCGCCGTCTGGGTCAGCATTCTCGCGTGCGGGCCGGGTGCTCGCCTCCTGTGTCGGGCCTCGCCGTGACCGCCGCCCCGCGGACGGGCATCGCACCGGTGGCGTCGCCTACGGTCGGGCCATGCGCCGCCTCCGCCGCCATCTCGCCGTCCTCGCCGCCGGTGCTCTGCTCGTCACCGCCTGCAGCAGTGCCAGCGACACCGTCGCCCCGACGACGACCCTCGCCACCACCACGACGGCCGCCGCCTCCTCCACCACCACCACAACCCACCCCACCGTCCCCGCCGACTTCGACGTCCGCGTCAGCACCCACCAGGTCACCGTCACCGGCGCCGACCCCGGTACCGAGATCCGTGTCGTCGCCCCCGACGGGCCCGTCACCGGCGGCACCGTCGACGAGCAGGGCAACCTCGTCCTGCGGGAGATCCCGTCCGGCGACGGCTACCTCGTCGAAGAGGTCGTCGACGACGGTCCCGTCCCCACCGCCGGTCCCTTCCACGTCCCCACGCCCGACGAGATCCCCGACCCCTCCTTCTACGCCTCTCAGACCCTGGTGGAGGGGCTCAACTACATCGAGATGCGCGACGGGGTCACCCTCGCCGCCATGGTGCGGCTCCCCGGTCCGCCCGAGGACGGCCCCTACCCGACGGTCGTCGAGTACTCCGGCTACGACCCCGCCAACCCCGACGAGCCCGAACCCATGACCGGGATCTTCACCACCTTCGGGTACGCCACCGTCGGGGTCAACATGCGCGGCTCGGGTTGTTCCGGCGGCGCCTTCGACTTCTTCAGCGAGCTCCAGACCCTCGACGGCTACGACCTCATCGAGACCATCGCCGCCCAACCCTGGGTTCTCGGCCACGCCGTCGGCATGGTCGGCATCTCCTACCCGGGCATCTCCCAGCTCTTCGTCGCCTCCACCCGTCCGCCCTCCCTGGCGGCCATCAGCCCCCTGTCGGTGATCGAGGACAGCTACCGCTCGGTCGTGTACCCCGGCGGCATCTACAACGACGGCTTCGCCAAGAGCTGGGCCGAGAGCCGCCAGGGCTCGACCGAGGCCTACGGCCAGGACTGGGTCCGCACCCGTGTCGACGAGGGCGACACGATCTGCGAGGCCAACCAGGCTCTCCGCAGCCAGAACGTCGACCTGCTCGAACGCACCCGCGACTTCGCCTACTACCGCCCCGATCCCGGCGACCGCCTGGCCCCCCGCACCTTCGTCGACCGCATCGAGGTCCCCGTCTTCCTGGCCGGGGCCTGGCAGGACGAGCAGACCGGGTCGCGCTTCGCCACCATGCTCGACGACTTCACCAACGCCCCGGTCATGGAGGTCCACCTCTACAACGGAGCCCACGCCGACTCGGCCAATCCGGTCGTGCTCGCCCGCCTCTTCGAGTTCATGGACGTCTACGTGGCCGGGCGCACCCCGACCATCGACCCCACCCTCCGCTTCGCCGCCCCCCTCCTGTACCGCCAGGCCTACGGTGTCGACGGCCTGCAACTCCCACCCGACCGCTTCACCAGCTACGAAGAGGCCCGCGCCGCCATCGAGAACGGGCCGCCGGTGCACCTCCTGTTGGAGATGGGCGGCAACCCGGATGCCCCCGGTGGCCCCCTGGCGCGCGCCGAATACACCTTCGACGCCTGGCCTCCACCCGAGACCCGCGCCGACGTCTACCGTCTCACCGCCGACGGCCGCCTCGTCGCACCCGACGATCCCGCCGCCGGGGTCGACGGCGCCCACGAGTTCACCGTCGACGTCGCCCGCTCCCAGATCGTCACCCCGCCCGCCGACGACGACCCCAACACCTTCGACAACCTGGCGTGGCCGCCCCTGCCCGACGGCGAGGCCCTCAGCTACGAGACCGAACCGTTCACCGACGACGTGCTGCTCGCCGGCTCGGCCCGGGTCTCCCTGTGGATCCGCGCCAGCGCCGACGACGCCGACCTCCAGGTCACCTTGAGCGAGGTACGTCCCGACGGGCAGGAGATGTACATCCAAAGCGGCTGGCTCCGGGCGTCGCACCGGGCGCTGGACCCCGACGAGAGCACCGACCTGCTGCCCTTCCACACCCACCTCGAGGAGGACGCGGCGCCCCTGCCGCCGGGGGAGTTCACCCGGGTTGACGTCGAGGTCTTCCCCTTCGCCCACGCCGTGCGGGCCGGTTCCCGCCTGCGCCTCGTCGTCGACAACCCCGGGGGGACCCGGAACCTGTGGACCTTCGACGTGCTCGACGCCGACGGCGAGACCGTCACCGTCGGGGTCGGTCCCGACACCCCCTCCGAGATCGCCCTGCCCGTCATCACCGGCGAGCTCGATCCACCCCTGCCCGCCGGACTGCCGCCCTGCCCCGGCACCCGGTCCCAGCCCTGCCGCCCCTACCGGCCGATCACCAACCGCCCCGCCGGCTGACGCCTCGCCACTAGCGTCGGGAGCGTGGTCGATCGTGAGGGTGGCGAACCCGCCCGACGGCGACGCACGCCGGCCGACAGGGGCGTCCACCCGCCCTTCGGCCGCGGACCGTTCGCCGCACGGGTCCTGGCACGGGTCATCGACGCGGCCGCCTTCGTCGGCTGCCGGATCCCCGCCCGCCTCGCCGACGCCCTGGCCGTGCTCGGCGGCCATCTCGAATGGGCGCTGCGACCCGGGCTGCGCCGGCGCCTGGCGGCCAACCTCGGCCACGTGACCGGGCGGGGTCCCCGCGACCGCCGGACACGCCGGCTCGTGCGCCGGACCGTGGTCGCCGAGGCCCACCGCTCCGCCGACCTGTTGTGGGCCCTGGGCCGGCCCGACGCCTTCGTCGACCGTCTCGAGGTCCACGGGCTCGACCACGCCCGTCGCGCCCTCGCCGAGGGGCACGGGCTGCTGCTCGTCAGTGCCCACATCGGGGGGTGGGAGCTGGCCGCCGGCCTGCCCCGCCGTCTGCTCGGGGTCCGCGCCGGTGTGGTCGCCGCCGACGACTGGCTGGCGTGGGCCATGGAGCACGCCCGGGTCGCCGCCGGGCTCGACATCGTCTACCGCACCGAACCCGTCCTCGGCGTCGCCCGCCGCCTGCGACACGGCGGCGTGCTCATCCTGCTGGGTGATCACGGCTGGGGCCCCGAACCACGACGCCACCGGGTGCGCTTCTGCGACGCCGAGGCCGACCTGCCGGCGGGACCGGCGGCCCTGGCCCGTCTGGCGGGTGCTCCCCTGGTCGGCTTCGCCGTCGTGCGGGTCGGCTCGCGGCGCTGGCGCCTGATCGTCGATCCCCCGATCACGGTCGGCACCCGCGAGGAGGAGCCCACCGCCACCCAGCGCCTGGCCGACCGCTGGACCGAACTCATCGCCGAGTACCCCGACCAGTGGTTCGCCCGCTTCCCCGTGCCGTGGGTCCCGCGGGGGTCGCGGTGACGGCCTCCCTGCGGGGCCCCCGCGAGGCGGCCGTCGGACTGGCCGCCTACGCCGCCTACCTGGGCGTGCGACGCGCCGTGTGGACCGACGAG
>RFFY01000294.1 GCA_003697065.1 Actinomyces sp.
GCGGGAGCGGGCGGGGTGGCCGCGGGGCCGTCGGCGCGGGGGTCGGCGGTGTCGCTCATGCCATGGCCTGCTGACGTCGGGCCCGGTCCCGGGCGGTGTACCAGTCGGCGAAGCGGGCGGCGGGGATCGAGATGGCCAAAAAGAGCACGGTGGCGGCCACGTAGGAGGTGTAGTTGAAGGTGCGCGAGGTGTAGATCTGGGCCTCGCGCACCGCCTCGCGGACGCCCAGGACGCTCACGAGCGCCACGTCTTTTTGGAGGCTCACGAGCCCGTTCAGCAGGGCGGGGACGACGTTGCGCACGGCCTGGGGCAAGATGGCGTAGCGCAGGGACTGCCACTGGGTGAGACCCAGGGCCCGGGCCGAGGCCCGCTGGGACTCGGGGACCGAGTCGATGCCGGAGCGGTAGACCTCGGCGGTGTAGGCGGAATACGACAGCACCAGGGTGGTCACGCCCCAGAACACGGGGTCGCGGGGCACCCCGGAGATGTCGAGAGCGGGGACCCCGAAGCCGAACAACAAGATGGCCAGGATGAGGGGGATCCCCCGGAACAGGTCGATGTAGAGCACCGCCAGCAGGCGCAGGGGGAAGAAGGCGGGGCCCCGGAGGCTGCGCATCACCGCCACCAGCAGGGCGAAGGCCAAGATGGCGATCTGGGCCACGACGAACATGCGCACGTCGAGCCAGAAGCCGTCGAGCACGTCGGGCCACGAGGCCCCGAAGTCGTCGGGGTTGAAGAACTGGTCGCGGACGCGGGGCCAGTTGGGGCTGGTGAACACCGCCACGCCGGCGACCCCGAAGACGACCACCGTGCTGACGACGGCGAGCAGGGAGCCCTTGGCGCCCTCCTGGGCCAGGGCGTCGCGGGTCGCCGCGAAGCGGCGCTCCCGGGGACGATCCCCGGGAGGCGCCGGTCGCGTCATGTCAGCGGCTCAGGGTGGGGATCGATCCGCCCTGGTTGAGCCACTCGTTCTCGATGGCCTCGAGGGTGCCGTCGGCCTTCAGCTCGGCCAGGGCCGCGTTGACGCACGGCACCAGGGGGCTGCCCTCCTCGAAGAGCATGCCGAGCTGTTCGGGCGAGTCGCCCACACGCGGCAGCACCCCGACGATGGTGGCCTCGGGGATCTCGACGGCCGTGATGAAGTAGGCGGTGGGCAGGTCGACCACGAACCCGTCGATCTGGCCCGCCTCCATGGCGGCCTTGACCGCGGCGTTGTCGTCGAAGACGGCCGGCTCGGTGTTCGGCTCGATGACCGACTCGATGTAGTCGAGGCTGGTCGTGCCGATGGCGGCACCGAGCTTGGCGTCCTTCAGGTCGGCGACCGAGCGGGCCTCGGCCACGGGCGAGTCGGCGAAGGCGACGATGGCCTGCTCGACGTCGTAGTAGCCGTCGGAGAAGTCGACGACCTCGTCGCGCTCGGCGGTGATCGAGTACTGCTGGATGTTGAAGTCGTAGTCCTTGGCTCCCGGGGCGATCGCCTCGTCGAAGCCGGTGCGGACCCAGGTGACGTCGTCGACGCCGAGCTTGTCGGCCAGGGCGTACACGAGGGCGCTCTCGAAGCCCTGCCCGTTGGTGGGATCGTCGTCCATCATCCAGGGCGGGAACACGGGCTCGCCCGTGGCCACGGTGAGCACGTTGTCGTTCTTCAACGGCAGGGGGTCACAGCTGGCCGCCTGTTCGCCGCCGCCGCCGGTGCTGTCGTCGTCGCCGCAGGCGGCGGCCACCAGGGCCAACGCCACCATGAGGGCGAGGAGTACTCGCTTGGGCATGATCTCTCCTTGGTGGATCGCCGTGGTCGTCCGACCACCGCCGGAGTCTAGGCACGAGCGCCACCGGGCCACCCGTGCCGACCGCCCGCGTCGCCGCTGGTGGCGGTCTTGGCCCGCGGGGTCGTGGCGGCTCCAGACTTGGCGGGTGAGTGCCGCCGACCTCGTCGTGATCGCCCTGGCCACCGCCGGCGGCGCCTTCGTGAAGTCGGTGACCGGGATGGGCTATCCCCTCTTCGCGGTGCCGGTGGCGTCCCTGTTCATGCCCGTGACCGACGCCGTGGTCGTGGTGTCGGCTCCCAACGTCGTGTTGAACGGCGCCTTGTGCTGGAACGCCCGGCGGGGGCGCCGCGACAGCCGTGACCTGCCGACCCTGCTGGTGGCGGGCGCCCTGGGGGCCGTGCCGGGCACCCTGGCCCTGGTCGAGCTTCCCGAGGAGCCGATCCTGGTGGCGCTGGCGGTCACGATCGTCGCCTACGTCGTGCGCATGACCACCGGGCCGGAACTCACCCTCGATCCGGACACGACCCGGCGCTGGGGGCCCGTGGTGGCCGGTGTGGCGGGTCTCTTCCAGGGGGCGATCGGTGTGTCGGGGCCGATCGTCGCCAGCTGGATCCACGCCTACCGCCTGCCCCGCGACGCCTTCGTGTTCTCCATCACCGCCATGTTCCTGGTGTCGGGGGCGACCCAGGTCGGGGTCCTGGCGGCCCGGGGCGAGTACGACGCCGGGCGCCTGGCGGCGGCGGCGCTGGCCCTCGTCATCTCGCTGGCGGTCATGCCGCTGGGGACCCGCACCCGCGACCGGCTCGCCCGCCGCGGCTTCGACCGGGCCGTGCTGGCCGTGCTGGCCGCCTCGGCCCTCGCCCTGGTGGTGCGGGCGGTCGGTTGATGGCCCCCGCTCGGGCCGGGTTCCCGGATCCGACCGGCGCGTGGCACCCCGTACGGGATTTGAACCCGTGCTACCACCTTGAGAGGGTGGCGTCCTAGGCCGCTAGACGAACGGGGCTCGGGCCGCCGAAGCGGCCGTCGAAGCCGGGAGTCTAGCCCTCGGCGGGCCCGGCACCCAACGCCCGGGCCGGCCCCGCCACGCGGCTAGCGTCGGCGACCATGAGCACCCCCACCGACTCCGGCGCCCTCGCTCCCGTCGGCCGCGACGCCGACGAGATCCGTCGCCTCCTCGACGCCTGGCACCGCGAGGACATCGACTGGCGCGGCGGACGGGCCTTCAGCCTCGTCTACAACGCCGACGACCCCGAGCTCGAGCGCCTCCAGCACGACGTGGCCGCCGCCTTCCTCCACGACAACGCCCTCAACCCCTTCGTCTACCCGAGCCTGCTGCGGATGGAAAAGGAGGTCGTCGCCGCCGCCGCTGCCCTGTTCGGCACCGACCCCGCCGCCGGCACCATGACCTCGGGCGGCACCGAGAGCATCTTCCTGGCCGTCTACACCGCCCGCGAGGAGGCCCGCGAGCGCGGCGTCACCAGCCCCCGCCTCGTCCTGGCGGCCACCGCCCACCCCGCCTTCTCGAAGGCCGCCCACTATCTCGGCCTCGAGGAGGTACGGGTGCCCGTCGGCGACGACCTGCGGGCCGACGTCGACGCCATGGCGGCCGTCGTCGACGACGACACCGCCCTCGTCGTCGCCTCCGCCCCCTGCTACCCCTACGGCGTCATCGATCCCGTCACCGAGGTGGCCGCCCTCGCCCGCGAGCGCGGCACCCTCTGCCACGTCGACGCCTGCCTCGGCGGGTGGCTCCTGCCCTTCTGGGCCGAACTCGGCGAGCCCGTCCCGCCCTGGACCTTCGCCGTCGACGGGGTCACCTCCCTGTCGGCCGACATCCACAAGTACGGCTACTGCTTCAAGGGAGCGTCGGTCGTCGTCTACCGCGACGTCGCCCTGAAGCGCCGCCAGCACTTCCTCTTCGACGACTGGCCGGGCGGTCTCTACGGCTCGGCCACCACGGCGGGGACCCGACCCGCTCCGCCCATCGCCGCCGCCTGGGCGACCATCGCCTTCCTCGGGCGCTCCGGCTATCTGGCCAAGGCCCGGGTCGTGCGGGAGGCCACCCGGCGCTTCCGCTCGGGCATCGAGGCCATCGACGGCCTCGTCGTCACCGGCGATCCCGACATGTCCCTCTTCGAGTTCTCCCACGTCGACGGACCCGAGGCCACCGGCGCCGTCGGCGACCGGATGGCCGAGCGGGGCTGGAACCTCGACCGCCAACAGGGTGGGCTGCACCTGATGTTGTCGCCCGCCCATCTCCGGGTGGTCGACGACTTCCTCACCGACCTGTCCGACAGCGTCGCTCACCGGGGCACCTCCCGGGGCACCGCCGCCACCTACGGGGGCGTCGTCGACTGACGGCGATGGGGACGTCCTGCGGCGGGGACCCCGGCAGCGGGGACCCCGGCAGCGGGGACGCGGGCGGCGGGGACCCACGGCCGCCGCTGTGACCCGTCCGGGACGCGCCGAGACCCCGGACGAACCGGGGTCTCGGTCTGCTTTCGCTCGGGGGGGAGGACTCGAACCCCCAATAACTGGGCCAGAACCAGTCGTGTTGCCGATTACACCACCCCCGAAGGGCACCGGAATCCTAGCGGACGTGCTCGGGCCCGCCACCGTGGGCGAGACAGCGTCGGGGCACGCCGCACAACCGCGACGCCGCACCCATCGATGCCCGACTCAGCCCCGCGAGCCCAACCAGGTGTCGACCCGGCGGTAGCCGAGCACCCGCCCCAGGGCCACCGCCGCGGTCTCCCGGGCCAACTGACGCAGTGACGCCCCGCCCGAGGTCGGGGACACGACGGCCTCGAGACCCACCTCGTCGGCGATCCCGTGGAGGCGCACCGAGTGGTAGGGGTCGGAGACCAGCACCACCCGGTCGGCGTCGCGCGCCGCCAGCTCGCGGGCGGTGGCCGCCAACTGCTCGTAGGTGCTCGCCCCGGTGGTGATGACGAGGAGGTCCTCGTCGGGCACGCCGGCCTCGAGGAGA
>RFFY01000295.1 GCA_003697065.1 Actinomyces sp.
CCGATCGCGTCGACGCCGTCTTCATCGGGGTCGGGGCGGGCCTGCCCCGTTTCCTCGAGATCCCCGGCGAGCACCTGGTGGGGGTCTACGCCGCCAACGAGTTCCTGACCCGCATCAACCTCATGGGTGCCCACGACCCCTTCGCCCACACACCCCTGGTGCCGGTGGCGGATCGACGGGTGATGGTGTTCGGTGCCGGTAACACGGCCATGGACGCAGCCCGCAGCGCCGTGCGCCTCGGGGCGCGGGAGGTCACCATCGCCTACCGACGCGGGCGTGACGAGATGCCGGCACGGCGGGAGGAGATCCGCCACGCCGAGGACGAGGGGGTGGTCCTGCGCACCCTGGTCACACCCGAGGAGTTCCTCGGCGACGACGAGGGTCACCTCGTCGGGGTGCGCCTCCGCGGCATGGAACTCGGTGAGCCGGGACCCGACGGTCGGCGCCGTCCCCGTCCCCGACCCGACGCCATCGACACCGAGCCTCTGGACGTGGCGGTGGTGGCCATCGGCAACGACCCCAACCCCCTCCTGGTCCGCACCGTGGCCGGCCTCGAACGCACCGAACGCGGCACCCTCGTCGTCGACCCCGAGACGGGCGCCACGACCCATCCCCGGGTGTGGGCCGGTGGTGACATCGTGACCGGCGGAGCGACGGTGATCTCGGCCATGGGGGCCGGCCGGCGGGCGGCCCGGGCCATCGACGCCCACCTGCGCTCCACGGCGGCCGGTGGTCGCGGCTAGCCGCGGTGGAGCGCACGGGGGGTGGTGCGCGACGATGCGCCATGCACTACGGCGTCGCCATCTTCCCCACCGAGTCCGGTATGGCCCCCGACGAGCTGGGTCGGGCCCTCGAGGAGCGGGGCTTCGAGTCCCTGTGGGTCGCCGAGCACACCCACATCCCCGCCGAGCGGCGCTCGCCCTACCCCGGCGGGGGTGAGCTGCCCCGCCAGTACTACGAGACCCTCGATCCCTTCGTCGCCTTGACCGCGGCGGCCACCGCCACCACCCGGCTCAAGGTGGCGACGGGGATCTGCCTCGTCGTGGAGCGCGACCCCATCATCACCGCCAAGGAGGTGGCGAGCCTCGACGTCGTGTCCGACGGTCGCTTCCTGTTCGGGGTGGGCGGAGGCTGGAACGCCGAGGAGATGGAGAACCACGGCACCCCCTTCGAGCGGCGCTGGAAGGTCATGCGGGAGCGCATCGAGGCCATGCAGGCGATCTGGAGCCACGAGCCGGCCGAGTACCACGGCGAGTTCGTCGACTTCGACCCCATCCACCAGCTCCCCAAGCCGCGCCAGACCCCGCGGCCCCCCATCCACGTCGGCGGGGGCCGCGGTGGGGCGCGGCGGGCGGCCCGGTACGGCGACGGGTGGCTGCCGATCGCCGGACGTGACGAGCTCGACGATCCGGCGGCCGTGCTGGCCGAGGAGGCGGCCCGGGTCGGTCGGGATCCCGCCGAGCTCGAGATCTCGATCTACTTCGCCCCCCAGGACGCCGCCGCTTTGGGCCGGCTCGCCGAGGGCGGCGTCCACCGGGCCGTCTTCGGCCTGCCCCCCGACCCCGCCGAGCGCCAGCTGCCCCGCCTCGACCGCCTCGCCGCTTTGATCGACGAGGTCGGCTGACGTCACCGGCGGACCAGGGGCCGGACGCCCCGCCCCGTGGGGGCGCCGCCGAGCGGGCAGGGGTGTTCCGGGGTACCGCCAGCGCCTACGGTGCGTGACCGATGTGGCGACGTATGGTGGCGCTCGGGATGACGGTGGCGGTCACCGTGGCCTCCTGCGCGTCGGGGGACACGGGCGTCGCCGCCTTCTGCGAGCGTGTGGTCGGCGGCGACCTGGTGGCCCTCGACGTGACCGATGCCCCGGCCCGGTGGCGGGCCCTGGAGGAGGTCGCTCCCGCCGACATCCGCCCCGACGTCAGCCGCCTCCGCCTGGCCGCCGAGGCGATCGCCCGCGGGACCGGCGATGCCAGCTCCGCCGACCTCGCCACGGTGGCGGCGGTGGCCCTCGCCCCCCGGGTGGTGGCGGCCCACCGGCGCGTCCTGGCGGCGGTGCGGGAGCGCTGTCACGTCGACCCCGCCACCGGGCGCGTCCTCGACGGGGCCTGAGGCCGCACCGGTGGGTGGTGCCCCGACCGGTCGACCCGTTGGGTGCCGGGGGCGGTGGTCGGGCATGATGGTCCGGCCACGGGCCCGGCCCGCTTCGTTCAGCGACAAGGGGTGACCACCATGAGAATCGTCGTCGACTACGACCTCTGCGAGAGCAACGCCGTGTGCATGCAGATCGCGCCCCACATCTTCGAGGTGCGCGACGACGACTTCCTGTACGTGTTGAACGAGACCCCCGGTGAGGAGGACCGGGCCCTGGTCGAGGAGGCCGTCAACCGCTGCCCCAAGCAGGCGATCTCCATCGTCGAGGACTGACGTCTCGCCGTGGCCCCGTCCTCGGTCACGATCGTCGGGGCCTCCCTCGCCGGGTTGCGCGCGGCCGAGGCCCTGCGGCGGCGGGGTTTCGACGGGCCCGTTCGCCTGATCGGCGCCGAAGCGCATCCGCCCTACGACCGGCCGCCCCTGTCCAAGCAGGTCCTGGCCGGTGAGTGGGAGCCCGAGCGGGCCCAGCTCACCGACGCCGGCCGCCTGGGCGACCTCGACATCGACTGGTGGCCGGGGAGACGGGCCGAGAGCCTCTCGCTGGCGGAGCGGGAGCTCACCCTCGACGACGGCACCCGCCTCGCCGTCGACGGCGTGGTGATCGCCACCGGGGCGGTGCCCCGCCACCTGCCCGTCGAGCCGACCCCGCCGGGTGTGCACGTGCTGCGCACCCTCGACGACGCCGTCGCCCTGCGGGACGAGCTCGACGCCGGTCCCCGACGGGTGGTGGTGGTCGGCGCCGGCTTCATCGGGGCCGAGGTCGCGGCCACCTGCCGGGGCCGGGGCCTCGAGGTGACCCTGGTCGAGGCCCTCGACGTCCCCCTGGGACGGGTCCTGGGCCGCGACATGGGCCGGGTGTGCGCCGAGATCCACCTCGATCACGGGGTCGATCTGCGGTGTGGGGTGACCGTCACCGGCTTCGAGGGTCGAGAGCGCGTCGAGGGCGTGCGTCTGGGTGACGGCAGCGTGGTCGACGCCGACGTGGTGGTCGTCGGGATCGGGGTGACGCCCGCCACCGCCTGGCTCGAGTCGTCGGGGCTGACCCTCGACGACGGTGTGGTCTGCGACGAGACCTGTCTGGCGGCGCCCGGCGTGGTGGCCGCGGGCGACGTCGCCCGCTGGCCCAACCCCCGCTTCGGCGAGACGATGCGGGTCGAGCACTGGGACAACGCCGTCCAGCAGGGCGCCCACGCCGCCGCCCGCCTGTTGGCGTCCGACGCCGAGGCCGAACCCTATGCCCCCGTGCCCTGGTTCTGGTCCGACCAGTACGACCGCAAGATCCAGCTGGCGGGTCGGGTCCGTCCCGACGACGAGGTGCGGGTGGTCGTGGGGTCCACGGCCGAGAGGCGCTTCGTCGCCCTCTACGGGCGTGCCGGCCGTCTGGTGGGGGTTCTGGCCATGAACCGCCCCCGCCACCTCATGGCCTACCGCACCCTCCTCGAGCAGGGGGCCTCGTTCGACGACGCCCTCGCCGCCGAGGTCTGAGGCGGTGCCCACCGCGGCGCTCGTCCTGATGGTGGTGGCCGGGGTCGCCGCCCTCGTCGACTGGCTGGCGGTGGCCCGCGGGATCCTCGGCCTGGAGCTCGTGGCCAAGCCGGCGGTGATCGTCGCGCTGGTCGGGGTCGCCCTGTCGGCCGAGGTCGCCGACGGGGTGGCCCAGGGTCTCGTGGTGGCCGCCCTGGGAGCGTCGGTGGTCGGCGACATGGTGCTCGCCGTCCCCGAGGGGCGTTTCGAGGTCGGCCTCGGGGCCTTCCTCGCCGCCCACGCCCTGTACGTCCCGGCCCTGGCCCGGGACGCCACGACGGGGCCCCTGCTGGTGGGTGTCGCCCTGGTGGCGGTCCTGGTGGCCCTGGTGGCGCCGCGCCTGGTGGCGGCCGTGCGCCGGGAGTCGCCGCGTCTGGTCCTCCCCGTCGTCGTCTACGTGGCCGCCCTGGGGGCGACGGCGGCGATGGGCGTGGGCACGGGCACGCTCGCCGGGGCCGTGGGCGGGCTGTCCTTCCTGGCCAGTGACGCCCTGCTGGGTTGGGGCCGTTTCGTGGGCGCCGCACCGGGCGGACGGGTGCTGGTCCACGTCACCTACCACGTGGCCCAGATGGCTCTCGTGGTGTGGCTGGTCACGTGACCCGCCGCCCCGCCCGGGGGTGGGTGGGCGTCGCCGCCGTGGTGATGGCCGCGGGGTGTGCGTCGGCGGCCCCCCTCGTCGACGTCGACGCGCTCGAGGAGGCGGTTCCGGCCGCCCTCGTCCCCGACGACCCCTCGGCGGTCACCGGGGTGTCGTGCCCGGGCGGGATCGTGGCCGCCGGCGACCGTGTCCGCTGCGTGGCGACGGTGGCGGGCGTCGAGGTGGCGGTCACCGTCACCGTCGACGGGGAGGACCCGGGGGCGGGGGTCACCGTGTCGGTCGCCGAGCGGCTCGTCGATGTCGCCGACACGGCGGCGGCGGTCGCCGAGCGCCTCTCGGAGGATCTGGGCGAGCCCCAGGACGTCGAGTGCGAGGCGCCGGCGGTGCGGGTGGCCCGGGCGGGCGAGACGATCTCCTGCACCGTCACCGATCCCCGGGGCGGACGGCATCCGGTCCGGGTGGAGATCCTCGACGCCGACGGCACCTGGCGCCTCGACCTGTTCCCCGGGCCGCCGACCGTCGACCCGACGGGCTGACGCCGCGGCCGTCGGCGTGGCGGGGCCGGGCCGGGCCGTGCCGGTCCGGTGGGCCCGGTGGGTCCGGGGTGTCGGTGCGGTTCGACGGCGTGGCGCTGGTAGCCTCGGATCGTTCCCGACGGGAACCGTCGCGTCGGCGCCCCTGCCGAGCGAGCGTCACCGCCGTCACCGACGGCACCGCTGCGGGTCTCGCACCGCGGTCCACGCAGCCGGGTCCGACACCCAACGAGGAAACACACATGGCCACCACGCTGCCTCCCAAGGCCGAGACCATCGCGAAGACGGCCGAGGCGTTCGGTCTCGGAGCTGCCGACACCGGCTCCCCCGAGATCCAGATCGCCCTGCTGACCGACCGGATCAACCACCTCACCGAGCATCTGAAGGTCCACAAGAAGGACCACCACAGCCGGCGGGGACTGTTGATGCTGGTCGGCCGGCGTCGCCGCCTTCTCGACTACGTGAAGGCCAAGGACGTCGAACGGTACCGGGCCCTGATCGCCCACCTCGGACTGCGACGCTGACACGATGAAGGGAGCGGCCTGCTGGTCGCTCCCTTCGGCTTTCTCCGGCCGATCCGGCGAAGGCCGACGACATCCCAGTGACACCCGTCACCGCGTGCACGGCGTGTCGGTGCTAGTCGCATGCCTCCCGCGCCCCTCGAGGGTCCGGGGGAGGCAGGCGACTGGGAACTGGCTCGCCGTGACGCCCAGAACCGGACCCACGGGTCCGAAGGAGTAACCGTCATGGCACAACCCATCGAGGTCTCGCGGTCGTTCACCGACGCCGCGGGCAAGGACATCACCTTCGAGACGGGGCGCTTCGCCCATCTCGCCGGTGGTGCCGTCACCGTCCAGCAGGGCGACACCGTCGTCCTCGTCACCGCCACGGGCGCCAAGTCGCCCCGTGAGAACGCCGACTTCTTTCCCCTCACCGTCGACATCGAGGAGCGGATGTACGCGGCGGGCAAGATCCCCGGCTCCTTCTTCCGCCGGGAGGCCCGCGCCGGCGAGCAGGCGATCCTGACCTGCCGCCTGATCGACCGCCCCCTGCGGCCCAACTTCCCCGCCGGCTTCCGCAACGAGGTCCACGTCGTGGGCACCGTGCTCGGCGCCGACCAGGTCCACCCCTACGACGTCCTGGCGATCAACGCCGCCTCCCTGGCCCTGTGCCTGTCGCCGATCCCCTTCGAGTGCCCGATCGGGGCGGTCAGCATGGCCTGGACCGCCGAGGGCCGCTGGATCCCCTTCCCGACCTACCAGGAAGGCGACGAGTCGGCCTTCGAGATGGTCGTCGCCGGCCGCCTCCTCGACAACGGTGACGTGGCCGTCATGATGGTCGAGGCGGGCGGCACCGAGGCCACCTGGGACCTGTACGAGTCGGGCACGCCGAAGGTCGACGAGGAGGTCCTCACCGCCGGCCTCGAGGCCTCCAAGACCTGGATCCGCGAGGCCATCGAGCTCCAGCAGGAGATGCTCGACCGTGTCGGCCCCGTGGTCAAGATGCCCGTTGCCACCGTCGCCGACTACAGCGACGAGGTCCGCGAGGCCGTCGAGGCCTACCGCGACCGCATCGCCGAGACCCAGCGCATCGCCGACAAGGCCGAGCGCCAGGACGCCGAGGCGGCCCTCACCGAGACGATCATCGCCGAGCTGTCCGATCGCTTCGCCGACGTCGACGACGCCGCCAAGCAGATCAAGGCCGCCATCCGGGCCATCACCAAGGAGGTGGTGCGCCGGCGCATCGTGAGCGAGGGCGTGCGCATCGACGGCCGTGGTGTGGCCGACATCCGGCCCCTGTCGGCGGAGGTGGGTGTCATCCCCACGGCCCACGGTTCGGGTCTGTTCCAGCGCGGCGAGACCCAGGTGCTCAACATCACCACCCTGGGCATGGCCCGCATGGACCAGCTCATCGACGACATTTCGCCGACCGAGCGCAAGCGCTTCATCCACCACTACAACTTCCCGCCCTTCTCCACCGGCGAGACCGGGTTCATGCGGGGCCCCAAGCGGCGCGAGATCGGTCACGGGGCGCTCGCCGAACGCGCCGTGCACCCGGTGGTGCCCCACAAGGACGAGTTCCCCTACACCATCCGGCTGGTGTCGGAGGTCCTGTCCTCGAACGGGTCGACCTCCATGGCGTCGGTGTGTGCCTCGAGCCTGTCGCTCATGGACGCCGGTGTGCCGATCAAGGCGCCCGTCGCCGGTATCGCCATGGGTCTCGTCTACGCCGACGGTGAGTACGTGACCCTCACCGACATCCTCGGCGCCGAGGACGCCTTCGGCGACATGGACTTCAAGGTCGCGGGCACCACCGACTTCGTGACCGCCCTCCAGCTCGACACCAAGATCGACGGCATCCCGGCGTCGGTACTGTCGAGTGCGCTCCACCAGGCCCGCGAGGCCCGGCTCACCATCCTCGACGTCATGGCCGAGGCCATCGCCGAACCCCGCGAGTCGGTCCGCGACACGGCTCCGAAGATCGTGAGCTTCGAGATCCCCGTCGAGAAGATCGGCGAGGTCATCGGCCCCAAGGGCAAGGTCATCAACGCCATCCAGGCCGAGACCGGCGCCGACATCTCCGTCGACGACGACGGTGCGGTCGGTGTCGTCCAGATCGCCTCGACCGACCAGGGAGCCGTCGCCGAGGCCGAGCGCCAGATCCGCCTCATCCTCGACCCGCCCACCGCGGACGTGGGGGCGACCTACACCGGACGCGTCGTGAACATCACCAAGTTCGGCGCCTTCGTCAACATCCTCCCCGGCCGCGACGGACTGCTGCACATCTCCAAGATCGGGGGCGGCAAGCGCATCGACAAGGTCGAAGACGTCCTCGAGCTCGGCCAGGAGGTCGAGGTCGTGGTCGAAGACGTCGACCCCAACGGGAAGATCTCCCTGCGCCTGGCCGGCGACGCCCCGAGCCGCCCGGCCCGCTCCGATTCCCGTGACGAGGCCCCGGCCGCGTCGAGCGAGGGCCAAGGCGGTGCGACGAGCCCCGACGGCGAGGTGGAGGAGGTCTCCTTCAGCGAGGCCTTCGACGCCGAGCTGGCCGAGACCTTCGGCGACCTGGGCCCGGAACCGGCGGGTGGCCGTCGGGGCGGTGGTCGTCGCCGGGGCCGCAACCGCCGGTGACAGCGGCGGGCTCGTCGTCGCTGCGGATCAGCCGCCTCGCCGGCGGTCTCCGGGTCGTCACCGAGTCACTCCCCGACGCCGCCTCGGTGGCGCTCGGGGTGTGGGTCGGGGTCGGCAGTCGCGACGAGCCCGCACCCGTCGCCGGGGTGTCGCACTTCCTCGAACACCTCCTGTTCAAGGGCGCCCCCGGCCTGTCGGCGCGTGCCATCGCCGAGGGGGTCGACGCCCGCGGCGGTGATCTCAACGCCTTCACGTCCCGCGAGTACACGGCGTTCCACGCCCGCTTGCCCGCGGCCGAGATGGCGTGGGGTCTCGACGTGCTCCTGTCGGTGATCCGCGAGCCGGCTTTCGCCGACCGCGACGTCGAGGCCGAGCGCCACGTCATCCTCGAGGAACTGGCCTGGAGCGCCGACACCCCCGACGATCTCGTCCACACGGCCCTGGCCGAGTCCCTCTACCCCGACCATCCCCTGGGCCGGGAGGTGCTCGGCACGGCCCGGTCGGTCCGTGCGGTCACCCCCGACGACATCCGCGCCTTTCACCGGCGCTGGTACCGGCGGGCCAACCTGGTGGTCGCGGCGGCGGGCCCCGTCGACCACGACGCCGTCGTCGAGCGCGTCGAGAACGTGCTCGGTGACCTCGATCCCGGCGAACGCCCCCAGCGCACGCCACCGGGGACGGGGATCCGGCGGCTGCACGCCCTCGACCGTCCCATCGAGCAGACCCACGTCGCCATCGGGTGGCGGGCCCTGTCCCTCGACCACGACGACCGCTTCGCCCTCGCCGTCGCCAACCAGGTCCTGGGCGGGGGTTGGTCGAGCCGCCTCTTCCAGGAGATACGCGAAAAGCGCGGCATGGCCTACAGCGTCTACTCCAGCCTGGCCGCCCATCACGACGCCGGGTCACTGAGCGTCTACGCCGGCACCAACCCCGATCAGGTGGCGTCCCTGTTGGCGATCGTGCGCGACGAGATCGACGAGTTGACCAGCGAGGGTCCGTCGGTACGCGAGGTCGAGGTGGCCCGCGGCGGTTTCGAGGGCGCCACCATCCTCGCCCTCGAGGACACGGGCAACCGCATGAGCCGTCTGGCGACGGGACTCACGGTGCGCGACCGGGTCATCCCCGTGGAGGAGTACCTCGAGCGGGTCCGGGCCGTCACCGTCGCCGACGTGCGCCGGGTGCTGGCCGAGGTGGCCGCCGGGCACCGCGCCCTGGCCCTGGTCGGACCCGACGTGTCGGCCCGGGTCCACGCCGTCGCCACCTGAGGACGGGGAGTCGTGGCCACGGCGCTGTGGTCGCCTCGGGGCCCGGGCGTCGGTCGCGGTAGGGTCGCGTCATGATCCGGGTGGGTGTCGTCGGGGCCGGGGGCCGGATGGGCCAGGAGGTCTGCCGTGCCGTGGTCGCCGATCCCGAGCTCGAGCTCGTGGCCGCCGTCGACCCCCACCACGCCGGGATCGACCTCGGCCACGTGGCCAAGATGAACAGCCCCCTGCAGATCGCCGGCGGCAACGACGAACTGCTCCGCTGCCACGCCGACGTGGTCGTCGACTTCACCGTGATCGACGCCGCCCGACGCAACCTCGAGTTCGCCGCCGCCCACGGGATCCACGCCGTGGTCGGCACGACCGGGTTCACCGAGGAGGACTACGAGCGTCTCCGCGCCCTGTTCGTGCGGTCGAATTGCCTCATCGCCCCCAACTTCGCCATCGGTGCGGTGCTGATGATGCGCTTCGCCGAGATGGCCGCTCCCTTCTTCGAGACGGCCGAGGTCATCGAGCTGCACCACGACGACAAGGTCGACGCCCCCTCGGGAACGGCCATGATGACCCTGCGTCGCATGGCGGCGGCATCGGCGGAGTGGGCCGACGACCCCACCGAGAACGAGGTCGTGCCCGGCGCCCGCGGGGGAGCCGGACCGGGCTCGCTGCGGGTCCACTCGGTGCGCCTCCGGGGCCTCGTCGCCCACCAGGAGGTCCTGTTCGGGACCACGGGCCAGTCCCTCAGCATCCGCCACGACTCCTACGACCGCACCTCGTTCATGCCCGGGGTGCTGCTGGGCATCAAGGCCATCGCCGAGCACCCGGGGCTCACGGTGGGTCTCGACACCCTGCTGGGTCTGTGACCACGGCTCCCTCCACCCCCGCCCGACCCGGGCGCGACCAGGATCCCGGCCCCCGACACCCCGACGCCACCCCCCGCTGGCGGATCCTGCTCAGCTGGCGCTGGATCCTGTCGCACCTGTTCGTGGTCACGATGGTGGTGGTGATGGTCGAGCTCGGCTTCTGGCAGCTCCGCCGACTCGACCAGCGCCGGGCCGCGAACGCGGCCGTCACGGCGGCCCTGTCCGCCGATCCCGTCGACCTCGGCGCCGCCCTCGCCGCCGGTGACCTCCCCCCCGACCACACCCGGGTCACCGTGAGCGGCACCTACCTCGCCGACGACGAGGTCGAGATCGCCAACCGCTCCCTCGACGGCACCGCCGGGTCCTGGTTCGCCACCCCCCTGGCCCTCCCCGACGACGGTCCGGTCGTCCTCGTCGTGCGGGGCTTCGTCCCCCGCACCCTCATCGCCGGCGGCGACCTCGACGCCACCTCGCCCCCCTCGGGCCCGGTGGCGGTCACCGGACTCGCCTTCGCCTCGGTGGGCGGAGGACACCTGGCGCCGGGCACCGGCGACGCCGACAGGCCCGTTCTGTCGCGGCCCGATCTGGCCCGGGCGGCGGAGGCCACCGGGCTCGACCTCGCTCCCGTGTGGGTGCGACTCGAGACCCAGGACCCACCCCAGGCATCGGGCCTGCCCGTCCCCGTTCCCCGTGAGGAGCTGTCGGAGGGACCCCACCTCTCCTACGCCATCCAGTGGTTCACCTTCTCGGTGGGGACCGTCGTCGTGTACGCCCTGATCCTGCGTCGCCGTCTCGGCGAGGAGTCGCCGGACCGGGAGCGACGCCGGCGGACCGCCTCCCCCCGGCGTCGGTGAGAGGGCCCGGTCCGTGGCACGATGGGCCCGGCCCGAACGCCGGACCCCGCAGCCCACCCGCCCGTCAGGAGACACCGATGGCGAGATTCGGACGAGTCCTCACCGCCATGGTCACCCCGTTCACCGACGAGGGTGACCTCGACCTCGACGGGGCGGCCGAGCTGGCGCGCTGGCTCGTCGCCCACGGCAACGAGGGTCTGGTCGTCGCCGGCACGACGGGTGAGGCGCCGACCCTCGACCACGACGAGCACATCGCCTTGATCGAGGCCGTCGTCGAGGCCGTCGACGTGCCGGTCGTCGCCGGGGCCGGCTCCAACGACACCCGCACCGCCATCCGCACCAGCGAAAGGGCGGCCGAGGTGGGCGCCGCCGGCCTGCTCCATGTCGCCGGCTACTACAACCGGCCCTCCCAGGCCGGCCTCGACGCCCACTTCCGGGCCGTCGCCGCCGCCACCGACCTGCCGATCGTCATCTACGACATCCCCGTCCGCACGGGGCGCAAGATCGCCACCGAGACCATCCTGCGCCTCGCCGAGGAGGTCGACACCATCGTCGGTCTGAAGGACGCGGCCGGCAATCCCGGCGCCACGGCGGCCCTGTGTGCCCGGGCCCCCGAAGGCTTCGAGGTCTACTCGGGTGACGACGCCCTGACCCTGCCCCTCCTCGCCGTCGGGGCCGTCGGCACCATCGGTGTCGCCACCCACTGGATCGGCGAGGAGGTGGCCGCCATGTTCGACGCCTTCGCCGCCGGCGACGTCGAAAGGGCGCGGCGCATCAACGCCGCCCTCGTCCCCTCCTACGAGTTCGAGACCGGCGACGCCGCCCCCAACCCCGTCCCCACCAAGGCCGTCCTCGGGGTGCTGGGCCTGCCCGGCGGTCCCTGCCGCCTCCCGATGGGACCCGAACCGCCGGGCCTGCGCGACGAGGCGCGGCGGCTCCTGGCCGAGCTGGGGAAGGTGGCCCCGTGAGCGACCCGGTCAGCATCACCTTCCTCGGTGGTCTCGGCGAGATCGGTCGCAACTGCGCCGTCCTCGAGACCGACGGCCGTCGGGTCATGCTCGACTGCGGCCAGATGTTCGCCGGCGACGACCTGCCCGGCGTCGACGCCGTCCTGCCCGACTTCGAGTGGCTCCTCGAGTCGGGGGGTGGCATCGAGGCCTGCATCGCCACCCACGCCCACGAGGACCACATCGGGGCTCTGCCCCACCTCCTCGAGCACCTTTCGTTCCCCATCTACGGCTCGCCGTTCACCCTGGCGCTGGTGCGTCACAAGCTGGCCGAGGCCCGGGTCCTCGACCGCACCGAGCTGCGTCCCATCGCCGACGGCGAGACCCACGACATCGGACCCTTCACCTGCGAGTTCCTGCCCGTCACCCACTCGATCCCGTCGGGTCTCATCACGGCCTTCCACACCCGCCAGGGGGTGATCCTGCACTCCAGCGACTTCAAGCTGGACATGACCCCCGTCGACGGGCGGCGCACCGACCTGTCGCGCATCGGCGCCCTGGCGGCCGATCCCGGCATCCGCCTCCTGCTCGCCGACTCGACCAACGCCGACAACCCGGGATCGACCCGCTCCGAGAGCGAGGTGGGCGAGGTCCTGAGGGGACTGTTCGCCGCCCACGCCGGGCGGCGCCTCATCGTGGCCAGCTTCGCCAGCCACATCCACCGTCTCCAGCAGGTCGCCGACGCCGCCGTGGCCACCGGTCGCACCGTGGTCACCCTGGGCCTGTCCATGCGCCGCAACGTGACGATCGCCCGCGAGCTCGGCGTCCTGCACATCCCCGACCACGCCCTGCGCGACATCGAAGACCTCGACGAGCTCGATCCCCGCGAGGTGTGCATCATCTGCACGGGCTCCCAGGGCGAGCCCCGGGCCGCTTTGACCCAGATGGCCCAGGGGCGCTCGAAGTGGACCGAGATCGGTCCCGACGACACCGTGATCTTCTCCAGTTCGCCCATCCCGGGCAACGAGGCCGCCGTCGCCGCCGTCCGCAACGATCTCGCCCGGAGGGGGGCGCGGGTGGTGCACTCGGGCCAGATCGGGGTGCACACCTCGGGGCACGGCAAGGCGGGCGAGCTGTCGGTGCTGCACAGCGTCGCCGTGCCCGAGTGGTTCATCCCCGTCCACGGCGAGTACGCCCATCTGGTCGCCCACGCCGAGCTGGCCCGCCGCCTCGGCATGCCCGACGAGCGGGTGGTCCTGTGCGAGGACGGGGACCGGGTCGTCCTCGACGACGACGGGATCACCCACACGGGCTCGGTGGGTGGCGACCATCTCTACGTCGACGGCATGGTCGGCCACCTGGGCTCCACCGTCCTCGGGGAGCGTCGCATCCTCGGCGACGACGGCTTCGTGGCGGTGGTCGTGCACGTCGACCTCGAGGGCCGTCGGATCCTCGCCGGCCCCGACGTCGTCACCCGGGGATGGGTCGAACAGCCCGCGCTGGTCGCCCACGAGGCCGCCGTCGCCGACGCCGTGGCCGAGGTCGTCGAGACCGCCCTGGCCGACGGCGACACCGGGCTCGACGAACTCGCCCGTGTCGTGCGCCGGGCGGCGGGCCGGGTCGTCAACGACCGCACCCGGCGCCGCCCCATGATCGTGCCGGTCGTGCGGGAGGGCTGACCGGGTTCGCTCACCGCGCGTGGGCCCGCACCCGGGGTGCCGCGTCAGGCGCCGGTCCCGCTGCTAGCGTCCGCGTGTCGTGGCCGCCCACTCGTCGACGCGCCGATCCCGCTCGTCCCGCTCCGCCGCCCGGCGCAGCGGTGGCAAGACGACGTCCGGCCGCCGCTCCACCGGCGCCACCGGACGCAGCGGCGCCAAGAGGGCGACACCCTCAGGGTCGGCCGGACGCGGGAAGGCCCGGCGGTCCCGTTCGACCGCCACCCGGCGGGCGGCGGCCGGGGTCGTCGCCCAGCATCGGGTCGACCTGTGGGGACTGGGCTTCGTGGCGCTCGGCCTGGTGGCGGCGGCGAGCATCTGGGTCGACGCCGCCGGGCCCGTCGGGCGCTCCATCGACGAGCTGAGCGCCCTGGCCGTCGGGTGGATCCGCGTCCTGTTGCCGGCGGGGCTCGTCGCTTTGGGCGTCGCCCTCGTGCGGGGATCCGGCGGCGACGACCCCGAGCCCGTGGCCCGGGCCGTCATCGGGGGTGGCCTGCTGGTGGTGGCGGTCACCACCTTGTTCCACGTGCTGCGGGGCCGGCCCGGTCTCGACGACCCCGTGGCCGCCCTCGGCGCCGCGGGCGGGGTCCTCGGCATGGCGGTCGGTGGGCCCCTGCACGCCCTCGCCTCGACCGCCGGCGCCGTCGTGGTCGCCGCCTTCATCGGTCTCATCGGCCTTCTCGTCGTGACCGCCTCGTCGGTGCGGGGTCTGGTCGCCGCACTCGTCCGCCTCGGCCGCCCCGTGATGGAGGCGGTCCGGGGTGCCGTCACCGCCCTGTTCGACCACCCGGGGGCCGGTGACGGCCGCGGCGAGGTTCCGGCGGTGACGAGCCCACCCACCGAGGCTCCGATCCGGGTCGCCGTTCCCGAGCCACCCGCCCCGGAACCCGAGCCGGTCCCGCCGAGCGTCGGACCCGCACCGGTGGTCGAGGCCGTCACCGAGGCCGAGCAGCAGGAGCTCCCCCTGCCCGAACCGCCGCCCGACTCGGCCTGGGTCCTGCCGCCCCTCGAGCTGCTCTCCCGCTCGGGCAGCGTCGACATCGACGAGACGGCGATTGCCGAACGGGGGCGCCTCCTGGCCCAGGCCCTGGCCCAGCACGGTGTCGACACCACCCTGGTGGGCATGGTCGCCGGCCCCACCGTCACCCGTTACGAGCTCGAGCTGGGCGAGGGCGTCAAGGTGGCCCGGGTCGAGAGCCTCCGCAAGGACATCGCCTACGCCATGGCCTCGCCCGACGTGCGGATCCTCGCCCCCATCCCGGGTCGGCGGGCCATCGGCGTCGAGGTCCCCAACCCCGATCGTCGCATCGTCGCCCTGGGCGACATCCTCGCCTCGGCCGAGGCCCGTGAGGCCCGCCACCCCCTGGAGGTGGCCGTCGGGCGCGACATCGAGGGTCGGGCGGTGATGATGAACCTCGCCACCATGCCCCACGTCCTCATCGCCGGCGCCACCGGGGCGGGGAAGTCCTCGTGCATCAACTCCCTGCTCACCTCGGTGCTGATGCGCTCGACCCCCGACGAGGTCCGCATGATCCTCGTCGACCCCAAGCGGGTCGAGATGGGCCAGTACGACCGGGTGCCCCACCTGCTCACCGCCCCGGTGACCGATCCGCGCAAGGCGGCCAACGCCCTGGCGTGGGCCGTGCGGGAGATGGAGCGCCGCTACGACCTGCTCCACAAGGTCGGCTTCCGCGACGTCACCGGGTACAACGCCGCCGTCGACCGGGGCGAGCTCGTCGCCGAGCCGGGAGAGACCGGACCCGACGGCGAACCCCTGGTCTACCGCCGCCTGCCCTTCATCCTCGTGGTGGTCGACGAGCTGGCCGACCTCATGATGGTCGCCGCCCGCGACGTCGAGGAGTCGATCTGCCGGATCGCCCAGATGGCCCGGGCGGTGGGGATCCACCTGGTCATCGCCACCCAGCGCCCGTCGGTGAACGTCATCACGGGTGTCATCAAGGCGAACATCCCCGCCCGCTTGGCCTTCGCCGTCTCCAGCCTCGCCGACTCGCGGGTCATCCTCGACCAGCCGGGCGCCGAGCGCCTGGTCGGCCGCGGCGACCTGCTCCTGCTCGGACCCTCGTCGTCGACACCGCACCGGGTCCAGGGCTGCTGGGTCGACGAGACCGAGATCCGCCGCATCGTCGCCCACTGGCGGCGCCAGGCGCCCGAGCTCGACTACGACCACTCGGTCGCCACCGAGACCGCCGACGCGTCGACGCCGGGCGCCATCACCGACGCCCCGCCCCGCACCGACGACGACGCCGACGAGCTGCTCGAGGCCGCCATGGAGCTGGTGGTCGAGAGCCAGCTGGGCTCGACCTCCATGCTCCAGCGCAAGCTCCGGGTGGGGTTCGCCCGCGCCGGTCGCCTGATGGACCTGCTCGAACAGCGCGGGGTCGTCGGCCCCTCCACCGGATCCAAGGCGCGTGAGGTGCTCATGTCACCCGAGGAGCTGGCCGAACGGCGGGCCGGGGGCCCCGCCGGGGAGGCCCCGGCCCGCTAGCCTCGCGCCGTGCTGCTCGGGCTCGTCCTCACCATCGGCTCCCTCGTCGTGTTGGCCATCGCCGCCGACGAGTTCGTGGCGGGGGCCGGGCGGGTGGCCGCCGCCCTGGGGATCTCGCCCCTGCTGATCGGGGCGGTCATCATCGGTTTCGGCACCAGCGCCCCCGAGTTCGTGGTGTCGACGGTCGCGGCCGCCCGCGACAACCTCGACATCGGCGTCGGCAACGTCATCGGGTCCAACATCGCCAACATCTCGGTGGTGCTGGGCATCACGACCTGGGTCTGCGTCATCCCCGTCTCGTCGCGCACGGTGCGTCGGGAGGCCGTGGTGTCGGTCGGTGCCGTCGTCGCCTTCGCCCTGTTGGTCCAGAACGGTTTCACCCGGGACGAGGGGCTCGTTCTCGCCGCCCTGCTGGTGGCGGTCACGGTGCTCGTGCTGGTGACAGGACGGGGCGACGAGCAGCTGGCCGAGGAGGTGCGCGAGGTCGTCGGTGACGGGGGGATCCGGGTGTCGCGTGAGGCGGTGCGTACCGTCGTGGGTCTGGCGGCGGTGGTGGCGTCGGCCCAGCTCCTGGTGGCCGGGGCCGAACGCCTCGCCGACACCTTCGGGATCAGCGGGGGCTTCATCGGTTTCACCCTCATCGCTTTGGGGACCTCGGCCCCGGAGCTGTTGACGGCCCTGGCCGCCGCCCGTCGGGGCGAGATCGACCTCCTGGTGGGCAACCTGTTGGGGTCGAACGTCTTCAACAGTCTCGCCGTGGGCGCCTCCATCGCCCTGGTGGGCCCGGGGCCGGTGGCCGACGGCACCCTGGTCAGCCTGGGCTCGATCATGATGGTGGTCATCGCCGGCGTGTCGTGGATCGCCATGGGCACCCGGGGGCCGGTCAACCGCCTCGAGGGGAGTCTCCTGATCTCCCTGTGGGTCCTGTCGGTGCTCCTGTTGGGCTCGAGCGGTGAGGCCGCCGCTCTGGGGCTGGGTTGACGGCGGGTAGTCTCGGCGTCGATGGCCCCCCGCTACCACCTCGTGACCCTCGGCTGCCCCAAGA
>RFFY01000296.1 GCA_003697065.1 Actinomyces sp.
GATGATCCCCCCCGGGGCCTCGGACTGGTCGTAGACGACGAGGCTCCCGACGTGCATGGGGGTGGTGGGCGACTCCAGGTACAAGAAGCTGGCGTCGAGGCCGGTCATCTGCTGCACGGGCACGCTCCTGTCGGGTTGCCCGGCGCCCCGGGCCGGGTCCGGACCCCGGTCTAGCATGCAGGCCGTGGCGACGACCGGGCCTTCCCCTTCCTCCGAGGTGGCTCGTCCCTCTCCGGTGGCGGACCTGCACGCCCTCGACGGCTACCCGGACCCCGCCCTCGTCGACGTCGACGCCCTCGCGGGCCTCGTCACCGCGCCCACCGACGCCGCCGAGTGGCCCACGGCCGCAGGCACCGAAGATGGGGTGCCGACCTACCACGCCGACCGGCTCGCCACGGCGTGGGCCGATCCGGACACCCGCGCCGACGTGGCCGGCGAGCTGGCCCGGTGCCTGCGCGACGGACCCGGGATCCTGGTGGTCCGCGGCGCGGTGAACGACCGCTCGGCTCTGGAGCGACTCTCGGCCGCCTTCGCCGAGATCGTGCGCCGCGAGGCCGCCGAGCGCCCGCCCGGCGACCACTTCGCCGCCCCCGGGGCCAACACCCGGATCTGGAACTCCCTGCAGAAGACGGCCCTCCTCGACCCCGCCGCCTGGGTCCGCTACCACGCCTCCCCCGCCCTGGCCCTCGTGGCCGAGGCGTGGCTCGGGCCCCGCTACCGCCTCACGGCCCAGGTCAACATCGTCCACCCCGGCGGCGCCGCCCAGCGCCCCCACCGCGACTACCACCTGGGCTTCCTGACCGATGCCGAGGCCCGCCGCTTCCCCCGCCACGTGCACGTTCTCTCGCGCTTTCTCACCCTCCAGGGGGCCATCGCCCACACCGACATGAGCGTGGAGTCGGGTCCGACCCGGGTGCTGCCCGGCTCCCAGCGCTTCGTCGACGGCTACGTGGCCTGGCGCGATCCGCGGGTGGTGGAGCTCTTCGACCGCCACGCCGTGCAGATCCCTCTCGCCGCCGGGGACGCCGTCTTCTTCGACCCGGCGCTGCTGCACGCCGCCGGCGCCAACGACACCGACCGCGACCGGGTCGCCCACCTGTACCAGATCTCCTCCCCCTTCGGCGTGCCGATGGAGAGCATCGACCTCGACCTGCTCGCCACCACCATCCATCCCGCCCTCCTCGAGGCCCTCGACACCGGCGTGCTCGACCCCGCCGGCGCCGACCGGGTGTGCGCGGCCGCTGCCGACGCCTACCCCTTCCCCACCAATCTCGACACCGACCCGCCCCTCGACGAGATGGCACCGGCCAGCGCCCTCGACGTGCTCCGTCGAGCCGTCGCCGAGCGCTGGCCCACCGGGCGCCTGGCCGACGAGCTGGCGCTCCGCCGCTCCGCCCGACGCCCCTAGCCTGACGCGGTGCGCCTCGTCCCCGCCCCCGCCGTCGCCACCGGCCGCGACTTCGTGGAGTTCGACGTTCCGGCGGGGGCGTGGGTCGCCCTTCTCGCCGTCCTCGCGGTGATGC
>RFFY01000297.1 GCA_003697065.1 Actinomyces sp.
CCCTGCAACGGGGGCTGGAGGCCGAGGGCTTCGCCGTCGACGTCGCCCACGACGGCGAGGAGGGCCTGTGGCTCGCCCGCGAGAACTCCTACGACGCCATCGTGCTCGACCTCATGCTGCCCAAGATCAACGGGTACAAGGTGTGCCGGACCCTGCGTGAAGAGGGCGACTGGACGCCGATTCTCATGCTGACGGCCAAGAACGGCGAGCTCGACGAGGCCGAGGGGCTCGACACCGGCGCCGACGACTTCGTCACCAAGCCCTTCTCCTTCGTGGTCCTCGTCTCGCGCCTGAGGGCGGTCATGCGTCGCCGCCACTCGGTGGCGACCCCCATCCTCGAAGCCGGCGACCTGCGCCTCGACACCGCCACCGGCCGGGTCCAGCGGGGCGACACCCCCATCGACCTCACCCCCCGCGAACGGGCCGTGCTCGAGGTGCTCCTCACCCGTCGGGGCCACATCGTGTCGAAACAGGAGATCCTCGATGCCGTGTGGGACTGGGCCTACGACGGCTCGCCCAACATCGTCGAGGTCTACATCTCCAACCTGCGGCGCAAGATCGACACCCCCTTCGATCGCCACGCCATCGAGACCGTACGAGGGGCCGGGTACCGCCTGGCCCGTGACGGAGGCTGACCATGCGAGGAATCCGGTTCCGTACCGCCGTGACCGCCGCCGCGGTCGTCGCCGTCGCCCTCGGTGTCGGCGCCTTGTTGTTGACATCGGCGCTCCGCGGGCGCCTGCTCGACAATCTCGACACCACCCTGCGCAGCCAGGCCGTGGATCGGGCCGCCCTGTTGAGCAACGGCGCCGATCCCGGCCTGCTCACCGACTCGCTGTTGTCGGAGTCGGTCGTGTGGATCGGCCGACCCGACGGCACCACCCTCGCCAGCGGCGGCAAGCTCGTCGTCGACGGGCCACCGGCGGGCACCACCACCGGGGTGCGCACCGTCGAGGTCGCCGTCGTCGAACCCGGCGGCGAGGGCGAACACGGCGGCGAGACCGAGAAGGTGCGGGTGGCCACCGTCGCCACCACCCTCCCCGACGGGTCTCCCGCTCTGGTGAGTCTCGGCAGCGAACTCGAGGTCGTCGACGACCCCGTCGGCGCCATGCGGTCCCTTCTGGTGCTGGGTCTACCCGCCCTGGTCCTGCTGGTCGCCCTGCTCGTGTGGATGGCGGTGAGCCGGGCCCTGCGTCCCGTCGACGCCATCCGCCACACCGCCGAGTCCATCGAGGGCCAGGGGCTCGACGCCCGCGTCCCGGTCCCCGACAGCGACGACGAGATCGAGCGCCTCGCCCGCACCCTCAACGAGATGCTCGACCGTCTCCACGCCCACCAGGAGGCCCAGCAGCGCTTCGTCTCCGATGCCTCCCACGAACTCAAGAGCCCCATCGCCAACCTGCGGGCCGAGCTGGAGACCATCGATCTCGACGACCCGGCCTGGCCCGAGATCCGTGCCCGCCTCGTCGAGCAGGCCGAACGCCTCACCGCCATCGTCGACGATCTCCTCGTGCTGGCCGCCCAGGCCGAACGCGCCGAGGAGACGCCCCCCGAACCGGTCGAGCTCGACGCCCTCGTGCTCGACGAGGCCGAAGAGACCGCCCGCCTCACCCCGTTGGCCGTCGACATGTACGACGTCGAACCGGCCCGGGTGCTCGCCCGCCCCGACGATCTGCGCCGCGCCGTCCGCAACCTGCTCGACAACGCCGCCCGTCACGCCGAGCACCGGATCCGGGTCGAGCTCCACCGCGCCAACGGGCACGTCGAACTCGACATCAGCGACGACGGTCCCGGGGTCCCGCCCGAGGCCCGCGAACGCATCTTCGACCGCTTCGCCCGCCTCGACGACGCCCGCGGCCGCGACCAGGGCGGGACCGGGCTGGGACTGGCCATCGTCAAGGAGACCGTCGAACGCCACGGCGGTCGGGTCAGCGTCGCCGACGCCGACGAGGGCGGGGCCCG
>RFFY01000298.1 GCA_003697065.1 Actinomyces sp.
CCGGCGTGGCGTCAGGCGGTGGCGTCGTCATCCCCACCGCCCACGTCGTCGCTTCCCCCAGCGGCGGGGGTGGCGCCCCAACGGGCGAGATGCTCGAGGATGAGCTCGGCGGCCGTGGCGGGGTCGACGGCCCGGGCACGGGGCGCCTCCCGGATGTCGAGAGCGCCGGTGATGGCGACGATGCGTTCCCGCACCGAACCCCGGGGCGGCGCCAGCTCCCGGGAACGGGCCCGGAAGGGGCCACGGGCCGTCACCCGCGCCCGGGGCGGGCGCGGCGCCGGGGCCGACACGACAGGGATGGTGGCGTCGGCGGCGGCGAGGACGCCCGCCAGGGAGGCACGACGCAGGCGGGCCACGCCGGGCTCGACCGACACCACGGCGGGCAGGTCGGCGGCCACGCGCTCCCGCCGGCCCCGATCCAGGCGCCGCTCGGCGCGCACGGCACCGTCGTCGCCGAGCTCGACCGCCAGGCACCCCGTCACCTGGGCGGCGCCCAGGTGGTGGGCGAGCACGGCGGCGAAGGCGGCCGCGGCCCGGTCGTGACCCTGCTGACCGCAACACACGATGTCGGCGGGTTCGAGCACGGCCCGGTCGGCCAGCACCGCCGCCGCGGCGCCGGCGGCCGCCACCACCCCCGAGGGGCCGTCGTGGGCGCCGGGCTCGGCGTGGACGCGGACGGCGGCATCGGCCCCCACGGCCAGGGCGTCGCGCAGCACGGCCTCGGCCCCGGGCGGCCCCACCGTCAGCGCCGTGACCCGTCCACCTCGCCGCTCGGCCGTGGCCAGGGCCCACTCGAGGGCGGCCCGGTCGGCGGCCGACGCCCCGTACCAGCGCTCGTCGCCGGTGACCTCACCGGTCAGGGGGTCGACGGAGGGCCGCAGATCGACCCAGGCCAGGCACACGACGAGATGGGGCGAGCGGTCCACGTCAGCTCCAGCGGAAGACCACGCCGTGGCCGCCCTCGGGGTACGACCACGAGATCGCCCCCTCGCCGTTGCACACCAGATAGCAGGTGCCGCACTCGAAGCACTGCTCGTAGTTGAAGAGGATCCCGCCGTCTCCCGTCGGGACGAACAGGCGGGCGGGGCACGCCGTGACGCAGGCCCGCGTGGTGCACGAGCGGCACACGTCGGAGTCGACGACGATGTGGGCACGCTCGGACACCCGGAAGTCGACCGTGGCCATGCGGTCGTCGAAGGAGACACGGGGCCAGGCCCGCGTCGCGGGCGATCCGGCCGGGGCGCCCGCTGCTCGGGTGGTCGAGCCGGGCGACACGGCCGAGCCGGACGGGGGGGCCGGACCGGACGGGGTGGGTGCGAGGCTCATCGGGATCAACCGTAGGTGCGCAGGGCCCGCCAGGCGTCACGCGCCAGGTGACGAAGGGGCACGCCGTGACGGCGTGCCGCCCGTCGGGCCAGGCGCACCAGGCCGGGCTTGGGTTCGGGGTTGGTGACGGTGAAGACGGACTCGACGAGGTCGCACACCAGAGCCGGGTAGCGGAACTGAACCCGGTCCGACAGCACCAGTTCCGGCGCCCGGCGCAGGTTCTCGTGGTCGGTGAGCACGAACGACGCACCGAGGCGACGGCGATAGTCGGCGACCATGGTGTCGTCGGTGCGGCCCCGCTCGAGGGCCCGGTGGGCGGCTTCCCCGGCGGCGAGACCACCGCCGATGGCGAAGTTCACCCCTTCGAGCCACAGGCCCGCGCCCAGGCAGAAGTAGGCGGCGTCGCCGGCCACGAGCATTCCCGGGCACCCGAGCTCGGGCATGGTGTCGAACCCGCCCTCGGGAATGACGTGGGCGGAGTACTCTCGCAGCTCACCCCCCGCCACGAGGGGCGCGATGGCGGGGTGGGCGGCGAGATCGGCGATGAGCTCCTCGGGCCGCACCCCGGCCTCGGCCAGATCCGACAGGCGCAGCACCACCCCGAGCGCCACCGAGTCGTGGTTGGTGTACACGAAGCCACCCCCGGCGATTCCCCGGGTGCACCCGATGATCTCGAAGTCGGCCCCTTCGCCCGTCGCCAGGCCGAAACGCTCCTCGATGACCGTCGGGTCGAGGGACACGACCTCCTTGACCCCCAGGGTCAGGTGGCGGGGATCGTCGGCGTGGCGGTGCAGCCCGGCCTCCTTGGCCAGGAAGGAGTTCACCCCGTCGCAGGCGATGACCACCTCGGCGTCGATGTCGCCGTCGGGACGGTCGGTGCGCACGCCGGTCACCCGACCGCGCCCGTCGCGCACGAGCCCGGTGACGGTGGTGGAGGTGATCAGGGTCGCCCCGGCGGCGACCGCCTCACCGGCGAGCCAGGCGTCGAAGTCGGGGCGGTAGGCGGTGGCGCCGTTGTAGGGCGCCGTGCCCCACGCCGTGGTGCGGTAGTCGACCGTGAGGCTCTGGGTGGGTGTCATGACCATGGTCGCCCGACGGGTCACCCACCGCTGGAGCGGTGCGCGCTCGTACCAGTCGGGGATGACGGTGTCGAGGACCCGGCCGTAGATCACGCCCCCGTACATGTTCTTCGATCCGGGGAAGGGCCCCCGTTCGACCAGGCACACCGAGCGGCCGGCCCGGGCCAGGGCGAGGGCGGCGGCCGAACCGGCGGGACCGGCGCCCACCACGACGACGTCGAAGTGCGTCCGGGTCACGGGTGCTCCTCGGTCGGGGCGGGAGAGGCCGGGGCGGGCGAGGCCGAGGCCGGGACAGCGCCGCCGCCGAGCGTGGCGCGTAGGTCGGGGTCGACGGGGACACCGAGACGGTCGGCGAGAGCGATCAGCACGGCGCGGGCGTCGGCGACGAGGTTCAGCTCGGCCATGGCGGCCATGGGGCAGCTCCCGTCGAGGTTGACGGACACGACATGGTCGGGGTCGCCGAGCCCGGCCACGTGCTGGACGGCACCGGAGATCCCGAGCGCCACATAGATCCGGGGCCGGATCTCGACGCCGGTGGTGCCGATCTGGCGCTCGACGGGCAACCACCCGTGATCGGTGACGACCCGGGTGGCGCCCAGGCACAGGTCCATGGCGGTGGCGACGGCGGCGGCGAGAGCCACGAAGCGCTCGTCGCCGAGCCCGGCCCCGACACCGAGCACACGGTCGGCCTCGGCCAGGTCGAGTTCGGCCGTCGATGCCGTCACGACCGCCTCGACGCGTGCGTCGGGGGGCTCGGGACCCGCCGGGGAGGC
>RFFY01000299.1 GCA_003697065.1 Actinomyces sp.
CGCAGCGGCGTCGGTTGAAGCTGTTGAACGTGGTGGATGAGTTCACCAGGGAATGCCTGGCGATCGAGGTCGCCCATTCCATCGGCGCTGACCACGTCACCGACACCGTCGCTCGACTGGTCGCTGAGCGGGGAGCACCTGCCCATCTGCAGATGGACAACGGTCCCGAGCTCGTTGCTGACGCGCTGCGGGACTGGTGCCGGATCTGGGGCACCGCCACCACGTACATCGAGCCCGGCTCGCCGTGGGAGAACCCCTTTGTGGAGTCCTTCAACGGGCGGCTTCGCGACGAGTGCCTCAACATCGAGGACTTCGCCGACCTCCTCGAAGCCAAGGTGGCGCTCGAGGACTGGCGCATCGAGTACAACACCTATCGACCCCACCGAGCCCCCGGAAGGCTCACCCCAGCCCGCTTCGCAGCCGCCTGGACCGACAACCAACAACCAACCCACCCATAGAACCCGGACCGACTATCGGGTCCCCGCCACGAGTATCCACCCGCCGGGCATCCGCCCGAGTGTCTACCCGCCGACACACCACGCGTGGCGGCACCGGGACGCCGCGTTCCCCCGCCACACCGGTCACCGACCGAGGCGAGCAGGAGGGCGTCACATGGCCGCGGTCACCACCGACACCGAACCCCGCAGACACACCCCCACACCCCGGCCCCGCCACCTCACGGTGGCGTCCGCCGCCCCCGACGCCGACGGCTCCGGCGAGTCCCTCCGCCGGGTCGCCGCCGGGCTAGCCGTCCAGTTCGGTCTCGTCCTCGCCGCCGCCCTCGCCTACTTCGGGGTCCGCGGCCTGACCGAGGGCAGCGAGGTCACCGCCGTGGACCACGCCGGCCGCCTGCTCGAGCTCGAGGCCCGCCTCGGCCTCGACCTCGAAGCCGGCCTCCAGGGCTGGGCCCTGACCCACCCCTGGCTGGTCACGCTCGCCAACTGGATCTACATCTGGGGCCACTGGCCGGTGATCGCCGCCGTGCTCGTGTGGGCCTACCGCCGACACCGGTCCGCCTACTTCACCCTCCGCAACGCCATGTTCGTCTCCGGCGCCATCGGACTGGTGATCTTCGCCGCCTACCCGGTCGCCCCGCCCCGGCTCATGCCCGGCTTCGTCGACACCGTGACCGAGCACTCCCATGCCTACCGGGTCCTGCAACCGCCCCAGCTCGTCAACCGTTTCGCCGCCATGCCCAGCCTGCATGTGGGCTGGAACCTGCTCGTCGGCGTCATCGTGTACCGCACCGCCGCCCACCGTCTCGCGCGGGCCCTCGGTGCCGCCATCCCCTTCCTCATGGCCTCGGCCGTCGTCCTCACCGCCAACCACTACCTCCTCGACGCCGTGGTCGGTTCGACCGTGGCCATCGGCGGTCTCCTCGTCGTCGTGGCCGCCGAGCACCGGATCCGGGCCCCCCGCCCGGAGCCGGCCCCGGTCGTGCGGCCCGTCCTGACCGTCCCCGACGGGCTCCGGATCAGAAGGGCCGGTCGCCCTGGATCGTCACCCGTTCGACCAGGCGCTCGGCCGGCCAGAAGTCGCGGGTGGCGTAGTGCTGGGTGCAGCGGTTGTCCCACATGACGACCGTGTCGACCCGCCAGCGCACCCGGCACTGGACGTCGGGACTCATGATCGCCCGCTCGAGATGATCGAGGATCTCGGCGCTCTCGTCGGGTGACACACCCTCGATGTGGGTGGTGAAGGAGCGGTTGGTGTAGATCGCCCGCGCCCCGGTCTCGGGATGGGTCCGCACCACCGGGTGGCGGGCCGGGGGATGCTCGGCCTGCTTGCGCGCCAGCTCCTCGGGTGACAGGCGACCGCCGAACACGTGGGTGAAGTCGTGCACCGCCACCAGACCCTCGATGCGCTCCTTCCAGGCGTCCGAGAGGCTCTCGTAGGCCGCCTCGGCGTTGGCGAAGCAGGTGTCGCCGCCCACGGGCGGGATGATCCGTCCCCGCAGGATCGACCCCAGGGACGGTTCGAGACGCCAGGTCACGTCCGAGTGCCACTTGGCCGCCGCGTAGGGGCGTTCGGCCGTGGAGTGGATCTTCACGATCTCCCGATGACCGTTGTCGGGGGCGAAGGGATGCACCTCGAGCTCGCCCCACCGCCGCCCGAAGGCGATGTGCTCCTCCACACTCAGCTCCTGGTCGCGGAACACCAGGACCTTGTGATCGAGGAAGGCCTTGCGCAGCTCGTCGAAGGTGGCCTCGTCGACGTCGGCGAGCTGCACCCCGTGCACCTCGGCGCCCAGCGCCCCCGTCAACGGCTCGCAGGTGATCATCGGCGGCTCCTCTCGCGTCACGGGACCGCCGTCGCGGTTCCCCCGGCACCACCAGCGTGGCACGATCGGAGCCGTGCACGCACCCTCCCTGCGTTGACCACCTCACGGACACGAGCGGCCCTCACGAGCCCGCAGGGCCGACTCGTGTCAGGATCGCGCTGGGCGTCAGCCTGCTACGGCTGTTTGCACCCAGGCGCCTCAGCCGCGGCCTCGATATAGGCCGCGGCACCTGGCAGCTTGTCGAAGTCGATCGGAGCCGACGTTACGGGCCCGGCGACGCGCTGGTCGATCTCAGCGAAGAGGGCATCGGCGAACGATCGGACAGCTGCGGGCAGCGCGACGCGATCGGCTACCCTGAGCGCTGCTTCGCTGTTCGCGACCACAGCGAAGACCTCCCGGGAGATGTCGGGCGTTTCGTCGGTGCGTCCGTCGGGGCCGAGCACCGTCTGGAGCTGCAGCCGGCCGAGCTCCCAGCGGATCCAGCACAGGGCGCCCATCGGGGTGGACGGATCGTTGGGGTTGGAGTGGAGACTGGCGTCACTGGGTGCCGGTGGTGCTGTGTCGACGTCAGGCGCCTCGGGTGCGTTGCTGGGGTCGGCGACGATGGAGGACGCCGGCGCGGGCCGCTGCCGGCCGGGGGCGTTGGCGGTTTCGGTAGTCGACCCAGGGCTCCCGCACGAGGCGGCGAAGACGACGAACAGAGCGACCAGTGCCCTGGTGGTTCGGTCAGGCATCATTGATGCTCCAGAGGTACCAGTTGTTGGTGTCGAAACATGCCGGGTCCTCGAGATCGGCGCCGTTGGCGTAGCTGGTCGGAACCTTCCAGCACTCATTCTCTCGGTACTTGCTTCTGATCGAATATCGATCGAGATTGAGCGCGCCCTGAAGCTTGAATCTCTGCGTGTTCCACGTGTTACTACAGGCCCACTGGACTGGATCCGTGAGCGCTCGAGCACAGAGGCCGCTCGCATGTTGGGGCTTGATTTGGAAGTAGCCCGGAGCACCGGGCGCCGGCCAGATCCGAAACCTCTGGTTGGAGACGCCGACACAGCTCCACTGCTGGATAGGTGTGTTATCTGCAGTTGAAGGGCCTTCGATATCCGCGCATTTGCTGGAGCCGAAGTTCTGGATCTCCACCAAGCCAGGGTTCGGCTCGGTGACGACGCCGGGAAGGCTGACCGCCGCGTAGTATAGGTCGCGGATGATGCGGCAGTCACCGGAGAAGAATCGATCGTTGCAGTGCGCTTCCATCATCCAGAAGAACCAAAGGTCGCAGTCATTGTCGCTCACGGTCCCCGAGAAGGAGGCTTTGCGAAGGTCATAACAGTAGTCGTGTGCCTTGCACGGTACTTGGAAATCCCAGGCCCAGCCGGTGTCGGGCGAGTTTGAACAGCCGCCGTCTTGACGCAACGCGATCTTCCCGAAGTCGTTGGCGACGTTGGTCTCGAACCCCCACACCGGGGTGTAGCCATTCGCGGCGATGAACATGCCTGAGCTCGCGCAGTAAGCGATGTCGCCAGGATCGAGGTTCAGGTACCAGTAGGCGACGAGATCGTTCCAACGACCTGCGCACGAGATCGTGGTGTAGGTGGGATCGAAGGTCACCGGGAGGGCCGCCGCACTCGTGTCAACGATCTGACGTAGACGAGTGCCGTCAGCCTTGAACCAAGTCGGCACAGCCTCTCCATCGGCATCGAGCGCCCACGGCGTAGCGACACCCAACGAGCCCACGACCGAACCCAGCTCGTTGCGCAGCTGCACAGACGCCGAGCCGTCCTCATGCACGGTGATCTCGGCCGAAACCCCGTCGCAACCGACATCATGATCGAACGCTACATCGACCAGGCCCGATTCCGAGGTTGTGCCGATCAGCTGCAGCATTCCATCGGCGACGATACGCTCGACCACTACGTCGTCGCCCGTCGTCACCGGACGAACCTCAACGTCAGCGGTGTCAGCAGCGCGAGCGTGGCGAATCGGCTCAGCAGCTATAAGCCGCCCTTCCAGATCCCCACGACCCACCTCCGAAAACCATGGAGAAAACGGCGCTCCGACACCGGCGCAAGTCGCTGCCGCCGGCGATAGAGGATGAAACGCAGCGTCGGAGACGGCATGAGAACGGATGGAGACCAAGTCTACCTGGGGGGGAGGGCGGTATGGTCTGCCGCGGCATACCGAGGAACACTCACCACCACAACCAAGAACCAGATGATCCGCCGCATCATTCCTCCTCGTGCTTCGCCAACTGAACACCGCCGATCTGGCCGCCGTCGAGGATCCTCACCTAGCGTGGCTGCCCTCGTCAGCGACTCCGGCGGCGCGCACACACCAGCCCGTTCGCGCGGCTTCGCATAAGTCGGAGGCTGCGCGCTTCTCGTAGGAGGGGCGGTTGAGGGCCCCCCAAACGCGTCACGGGACCGCCGTCGCGGTTCCCCCGGCACCACCAGCGTGGCACGATCGGAGCCGTGCACGCACCCTCCCTGCGCACCGAGCGCCTCGTCGCCTGGCCCCTGAGCCCCGACGACATCGACGAGGTCGCCGCCTTGTGGGCGGACCGCAC
>RFFY01000300.1 GCA_003697065.1 Actinomyces sp.
AACCGGATCCTGCCCGACGTCCTGGCGGCGGTCACCGGTCGGGCACCCTCCGACGTCCTCGCCGGACTCGATCCGGCCCGCGAGGCGGGCGTCGTGGAGACCCGCGACGCGGGTGGCGTGTGGTTCGCCCACGACCTGTTCCGAGAGACCCTCTACGCCGAGCTCGACACCGCCCACCGCACCGATCTGCACCACGCCGTGGCCCACGCCCTCGAGGCCCGCCACGCACGCGGCGGCGAGGTCGCTCCGGGCCAGATCGCCGATCACCACTGCCGGGCCCTGGCGAGCGGCGATGTCGATGCCGCCCTGCGGTGGACCGAGGAGGCAGCCGCCGACGAGAGGCGGCGCTCGGCCTTCGACGAGGCGGCCGGGCATCTCCGCCGCCTCCGGACCGCCGTGGAGGACACGGGCACCGACCTGGACCCCGCCTACCTGGTGCGTCTCCTCACCGCCGAGGCCGACGACCGGGCCCGTGGTGGCGATCCCGACGCCGCCCGTCAGCTTCTGGCCCGGGCCCAGCGGGTGGCGCCCGATCCCGCTCACCTGGCCGACGTCGCCTTGGCCGTCCAGAGCCTCGGCTCCCGCTTCGCCGCCCGCCGCGACGACGTCGTCGCCCAACTGAGTGAGGCTCTGGCGGCCGTGGCGGGGACCGACACCCGCCGGGAGGCCCGCGTCACCGCCGCTTTGGCCCGGGAGTTGCGCCACTCGGTACCCGAGGACCGGCGTCGGGCCGGACCCCTGTCGGAGAGGGCGTTGGAGCTGGGCCGGATGGCCGACGATCCCGCCACCCTCACCGACTGCCTGCTCGCTCGTCATGACGCCATCTGGGAGCCGGGCACGGGGGCCGAACGCGCCGAGCTCGGACGCGAGATCGCGACGGCCGGGGCCGCCGCCGGCGACCTCGACCGTGAGGCCGAGGGCCTGCTGCTGCAGGCCAACGGTCTCCTCGAGGCGGGTTCGGCCGCCTACCGGCCCGTTCTCGACCGCTGGTTCGGCCTGCTCGAAGGGCGGGACCAGCCCCGCGACCGCTACATGGTCCGCACCCGTCGGGCGGCCCTCGCCCTGCTGGAGGGGGACCAGGATCGCGCCGCCACCCTCATCGCCGAGGCGGTGGAGCTGGGCGAGGCCATCCGCGAGCCCGACACGGGCAACGTGCACATGTCCCAACGGGTGGCCCTCTCGCGCCTGTCGGGCGACCCCGACGAGCTGAGGGCCCTCGCCCACGACGCCGTCGCCTGGTGGACCGGCGCTCCCCTGCTGGCCCATGCCGTGGCGGCCGGAGCCCTGGCGGGGGCGGGTGACGTCGACGGGGCGGCCCGGGAGGTGGCGGTCGTCACCGGCGCCGGACTCGACGGCGAGGACTCCTACCTCCGCTCCGTTCTCATCGGCCACCTCGCCGACGCGGTGGCGGCCATCGGTGACACCGGGCTGTGCGCGAGCCTCCTCGCCGACATCGAACCCCTGGCCGGGGCGTGCGGGATGAACGGCGCCCTCGTCGCCTTCGCCGGCCCCTTCGCCCATCCGGCCGGAATCCTGGCGGCGGCCGTCGGCGACCGCGAACGGGCCCGCCGCCTCCTGGCGGGGGCCGCCACCACGGCGCACACTGTCGGGGCGCGGGCGTGGGCCCGGCGCAGCGAGGAGGCGCTCGCCCGGCTCGACGATGCGAGCCCGGGGGGTGGCATCCGCGTGGCCGGGGCGGACCCCTCGGCCACCACCCGGGTGTCCCGCGGCGGTGTGGCGGCGTCACTGGTCCGGTCGGGACGGATCTGGTCGGTCGCCTTCGGCGACGAGACGGGAGGCGTGGCCCACGTCAAGGGACTCGGCGACATCGCCTGCCTCATCCGCCACCGAGGCCGGGAGATCAGTGCCCTCGAACTGGCCGCCGGACCCGGCACGGGCCTCGTCGCCCCCGGGGTCGATGCGACCCTCGATCGCCGGGCGCTGGCCGCCTACCGGAGCCGTCTCGCCGACATCGACGCCGAGATCGACGAGGCGGATCGTCACGCCGATCTCGAACGCTCCGCCCGCCTCGCCCACGAGCGGGAGGCCCTGCTGGCCGAGATCCGCCGGGCGACGGGACTGGGGGGACGCGCCCGACCCTCGGCCTCCGATCCCGCCGAGCGGGCGCGCAAGGCGGTCAGCGCCCGGATCCGCGACGCCGTCCGCCGCCTCGAGGCCGTCGCCCCCGATCTGGCCGGTCACCTCGACCGGTCGATCCGCACCGGGCTGCACTGCGTGTACGCCCCGCCGGCGGGCGAAGCGCCGGTGACCTGGGAGATCGACGAGGGGTGAGCGCGCCGGGCGAGCCGGCCTTGTCCTCCCCGCCAGCCGCCCCCGGCTCCCGGGGCGTCAGTCCCCGGAGGCGACGACGACATAGCCGTCGGGGTGGCGGAGCCACAGCTCACGGTGGCGGGCGGCGGGGTTGAACACGGGCCCGTCGAGGATCTCGGCGCGAGCGGCGCGAGCCCGGTCGGCGACGGCGTCGAGGTCGTCGACGGCGAACCACACGAGGACGCCGTTGCCCCGCACCGTGTCGGCCCGGCCCAGGTGGGGGTGTTCGTGGGCGTCCCAGTGGTGGAGCTGGAGGACGAGCCGGTCGCCGTCCACGAGCATCTCGTACTCGTCGCCGCCGTGGGCGGAGACGAGACCCAGTACTTCCTGGAACCAGCGGGAAGCGGCGGGGACGTCGTCGACGGCGAGGAGGGGCCGGGGCGAGATCATCCGTCCATCATCGCAGGTCGTGGCGGGCGGGTCCCGAGCCCGGGTCGGAAGGGGTCGGGGCCGTCGGGCGTTGACCAGACCAGGACGATCCGGCCAGATCGAGACGATCCGGTCATTGCAAGACGATCCGGCCAGATCGAGACGATCCGGTCGGAACAGAGACGAGAGCCCCGACAGGGAGGTGAGCCCGTGCACGACATCCCCCGCGAGAAGTGGCAGGCGTTCCTCGACGACGTGACCGAGGTGCTGTCCGGAGGTCACGCCACCGTCGAGGTGGCCGAGTCCGAGGCCGGCGACCAGGTCGAGGCCATCGCCTTGCCCTTCGCCTACCTCGAGTACGACCCCCGTGACGATGCCGTCATCGTCGCCGTGGGCCGACCCACCAGCGGCCTGCCCGTGGTGTTCCGCCACGTGGTCCATCACCCCGACCGGGTGGCCGTCGACGCCGAGGACCCGGCCCTGGTGCGCTCGGTGGCCGTGCACGGGCAGCGCGGCGACGTGACCATCGTGCATCTCGAGCCCAAGGCCGCCCTGCCCGGCTGAGACCTCCCCGGCTGCGAAGTCCCAGTCTGACGCTGGCCTGCCTGGCTGACACTGGCCGTCGAGACCCCGGCGGGGCCGTCAGGGCGACGCGCTCGTCAGGGCGACGAGATGGTGCCGGTTATGCAGGTCACGGCCTCGCCGCCGACCAGGATCTCGTCGTCGACCCGGTCGACGTGGACCCGGCCGGCGCGACCCAGGGCGCTTCCCTGGGCGGCCACATAGGGCGCGGTGACGACGCCGCGCTCGATCAGCCAGGGCGCCATGGCGGCGTTGAGGCTGCCCGTGACGGGGTCCTCGGCGGCTACCCCTCCGGCGCGGAAGAAGGCCCGGACCTCGACCGCGGGCCCGACGCCCGCCGGTGCGCCGGTCGGGCCCACGACCCCGACCGGGTGGGGGCCGACGACGCCGATGTCGTAGGCGTCGACGGCGGTGAAGTCGGGGGTGAGAGCGAGGACGTCGGCGGCCCCGGGAAGCAGGACCGCCACCCAGGGCGGGCCGTTGTCGGCCCAGGCAGCGTCCACGATGGCGTCGCGCTCGATCCGTAGCACCCGGCACACGTCGGCCAGGGTCTCCTCGTCCACCGGCCCGCTGCGCCGCAGGGGTGGGGCGACGAAGGCGAGGCGCACCCCGTCGCGGCGCACGACGACGGGTCCGACCCCGCACTCCTGCACGATGCGGTCGGAGGCGGCCGGTCGCCCGCCCGCCTCCAGCCAGGCGTGGCAGGTGCCGATGGTGGGGTGTCCGGCGAAGGGCAACTCGGCGCCCGGGGTGAAGATCCGGACCCGGTAGTCGGCGTCGGGGCGGGTCGGGGGCAGGACGAAGGTGGTCTCGCTGAGGTTGGTCCAGCGGGCGATGCGCTGCATCTCGTCGGTGTCGAGGCCCTCGGCCTCGAGCACGACCGCCACGGGATTACCCCGGTAGGGCTCGGCGGTGAAGACGTCGACCTGGGCGAAGGGCCGGCTCACGGTGCGACGGTCTCGATGTTGAGCTGACCGGCGAGCCCGGCGGTGCGGTGGACCGCCGCCTCCTGCCAGGCCGCGGACGTCGACATCTCCCAGAGGTGACGACGCGAGGGGTAGCGGACGATGGCGATCTCGTCCCAGAGATCCTCGACCACGCCCAGGGGACAGAAGGTGACGTCACCGACGAAGACGATCTCGCCGCCGTAGTCGGGAAGGATCCGGGCGACGGCCTGCCCGTACAGGGCATACGCCTCGCGCCCGGTGAGGTCGGTGGGGCGCCCGTCGGGGTACTCCGCCCGATCGCGGAATCTGAGGAGGTTGACCATGTAGATCGGCCCCTCGGGTCCGGGCTCCCTCATCCGGGCGATGCGCTCGGGATCCGTGGGCACGACCTCGTTCACGACCTCCATGGCTCCTCCGGTGGGTCGGGTGGGGCGGGGTGCGGCCGCCGTGTGCGACGAC
>RFFY01000301.1 GCA_003697065.1 Actinomyces sp.
CGTCTCGGGTCTCGGCGCTGTCGAGCTCGACCGGTTCGATCAGCTCCGGTCCCTCGTGGCGGGCGTCGTTGACCTCGGTCGACACCGGACGCACGACGAGAAGCCCGGCCGGGGCCGGGCGCAGGAGTCGCCGGAGGCGCTCCGTGTCGCGCTCGTCGGGATCGAGCCATTCCTCCCAGGCCGCCGGGGGCAGGATCACCGGCATCCGGTCGTGGACGGGCGCCACGTCTTCGTTGGGATCACCGGTGATGATGGTGAGCGAGTGGAGCTCGAGAGGGTGGCCCTCGTCGTCGGTCCGGTCGGGATCACGCCAGCTCTCCCACAGACCGGCCAGGGCCAGGGGTTCGTCGTCGACCCGAGTGATGTACCAGGGTTGCTTGCGGCGCCGGCCCGGCACCGTCGTCCACTCGTAGAAGCCGTCCACGGGTACCAGGCAGCGGCGGCGGGCGAAGGCCCGCTTGTAGGCGGGCTTGTCGGCCACCGACTCGGCGCGGGCGTTGATCATCCGGTTGCCGATGGAGGGATCGCGGGCCCAGAAGGGCACGAGGCCCCAGTGGAAGGTGTCGAGGTGGCGGCGGCCGTCGGGGGCGTAGACGCCGTACACCTCGCTGGTCGGCGCCACGTTGTAGCGCAGGGGCAGGGTGTGTCCGGGCGGCGGCGGCTCGGCGTCGAAGTAGGCGGCCAGGCGGTCGGGCGGCGTGGCGGAGACGAAGCGACCACACATCGCCGTCAGGCTCCGGGGTCGTCGGAGGCGGTGGCGGCGAGATCGTCGGTCGCCCCGGTCAGGGTGCACGAGCCCTCCCGGTCGGCGCCGAGGGCGAAGGTGAGACGGTCGCCGGGCGCCCCGCCGAAGGCGGGGATGGCGACCTCGCTGTCGGGATCGACGGTTATGGTTCCCCGCACCGAGAGGTGCTCGTAGGCGGGGGTGGCGGGTTCGACGATCTGGACCCGGACGGCGTCGGCGAACCCGGTGCCGCCCTCGGGGAGATCCACGGCTCCGGCGGGGATGGCCACGGCGAGGACGAGGGCGTCGTCGCCCTCGCAGGTGACGGTGGCGGGACGACCGAGGGGCTCGGCGCACGGGCCGTGGGTGACGGTGTCGAGGGGGCGCAGGTCGTCGGTGACGACACTCGCCCGGATGCAGGCGTCGCCGGTCCAGCCGGCCGGGCCGACCAGGGCGACCTGGCCCACACCGTCGTAGGCGAACAGGGACGCCCACACGGCGCCGGGGGCCGGGTCGTGGTCGGCGAAGGGAGCGTCGACGAGTCGTTCCTCGGGGGGCCCGTCGCCCGCGGCGACCGCCACCGGGGTGGCCACCGGGGTGGTGAGCTCGGCGACGGCGACCGGGGCGCCCCCGGCGACGACCTCGGGGCCGCCGGCGGCGGCGACGGGGGCGAAGCGCAGACGCCCCTCGGTCCGCCGTTCCCCGCCGGTCAGGGACCGCCAGCCGACGACGATGGTGACGGCGAGACCGACGAGCA
>RFFY01000302.1 GCA_003697065.1 Actinomyces sp.
CGAGCCCGGCCTGGCCACGACCATTCCCACCGTCGTCACGACCACGACAGCGCCCGCCGAGACGACGACGGTGCCGGTCACCACCACCCTGCCGGCGGACGCCGAGACCCGGGTGGCCGACATGGTGGCCGCCGCCAACGCCGACGGCACCGTGACCGCGGACGAGATCACCGAGATCCTCGAGGCCACCGAGGTACCGCCCACCGAGGCCGAGTGCCAGGCGGCCGTCCTCGCCGAGGTCGGGGTGACCGATCCGACCGATCCCCAGCAGCTCGCCGAGGCCTCGGCGTCGCTCACCGCCGACCAGCGGGCCCGTCTCGGTGCCTGCATCACCGGCGCCGGCTGAGTCTCCGTGATGCCCGTCACATCCCGGCGGCGTCGCCAAACCCGCGGCGGGAGCGGTGACGTGGGATGGACGTGCAGACGTGGGCGATGTCCCCGGCGACCTTCGGGTCGCTCTCCCTGCCGTTCGACGGCGGGCCGTTCGCACCGCCGCGGCGCTGGTCCCTGCGGACCCTGTTAGCGTCGCCGGTCGGTGCGCTCGACGGCGCGTCCGTGTTCGGGCGACGAACCACGAGGACGGACAGCCCTGCCGTGACCCGTCAGCACGACGACTTCGACCAGTTCTTCGTCGAGAACTACGGCCCCCTCGTGCGTTCTCTGACCTTCATCACCGGCGACGCCACCCTGGCCGAGGACGCGGTCCAGGACGCCTTCCAGCGCGCCTTCGTGCGCTGGAACCGGATCCGCCGCTACGACGCCCCCGTGACCTGGGTGCGTCGGGTGGCCATCAACCGCAGCCGCGACCTCCTGCGTAGCGAGAAGCGCCGTCGTCGCAACGAGGAGCGGGCCGCCGTCGACGAGGTCGTCCACGACGAGGCCGCCGACGACGATCTCGCACGCCTCTTCGCCGACCTTCCCGAGCGTCAGCGCACCGCCATGGCCCTCTACTACCTCGACGGCCTGTCGGTCGAGCAGGTGGCGGCCACGATGGGCATCTCGACGGGTGCCGTCAAGTACCACATGAACCAGGGCCGTGAGAAGCTCCGGCCCCTTCTGGAACGAGACCGCTCATGAACGACGACGAGCTCCTCCGCCACGCTCTCGAGCGCCTGGCGCCCCCGGCCTCCGACGTGACGGCCGCCCGGGCCCGCCTCGAGCAGCTTGCCCCCGCCTACCGCCGGGCCCGCACCGTGCACCGGGTGCGGGTGGGCGTCGTGTCGGCGCTCGGCGCCCTCGGCCTCGTGGCCGGGTCGCTGGCGGTGATGGGATCGCTGCAGACCCCGTCGACCCCGACCGGTATCGCCAGCCCTGCCGAGGAGACCGCCCCCGTGCCGGGGCCGGACGACGGCGGCCCTTCTCCTGACGTCAGCCCCGACGCCGACGTCACCTCCACCACCCCCGAGCACCTCGAGGTCACCGGATCGCCCGACACCACCGGCGCCGTCGAGGCGCCGGGATCGTCGGACGACGGCACCGGGTCCGCCGGTGGTCACGCGACGACCCCGTCGATGACGACACCGTCACCGACGGCTACTCCGTCCGAGCCTTCGTCGCCCGAGCTTCCCGGACCCTCCTCCCCCGGTGCCGACCTCACGGTGGGCACCAGCCCCGGTGGTACCGCCTCGGTCCGTGTCGTCGACGGAAACCTCGAGCTGGTGTCGACGGAGCCCGCGCCCGGGTTCACCGCCGAGGTCACCGAGACCAAGCACGACGAGATCAAGGTGAAGTTCGCCTCCGAGGACTCGACCTACGAGGTGACCTTCGACCTCGACCACGGCGAGGTCACGGTCAAGACCGAGACCAAGAAGCCCAAGGGCGACCACGACTGACCCCC
>RFFY01000303.1 GCA_003697065.1 Actinomyces sp.
CGAGGTCGAGGTCGACGACACCAACCACCACCGCTTCGGCCACGCCCACCTCATCGAGATCACCCCGACCGGGGCCCGCGCCGGTGCTGCCGACCCCCGGGCCCGCATCTCGGCCGCCAGTGGCCTGTGACAAGGGTCCCCTGCCCTCTGGGCCGGACGGCTCAAGACGACCCTCCTCGGGGCCGATGATGAGGCAACCGAGCGGCGGCGAGGGGCTCCATGCGAACCGGGTCGGACAGTTGGGACAGTGAGGCGACGTCACGTCGCCACGAGCGCGGCTACGCCGTCATCCTCACGGCGCTCATCCTCATCCCCCTGATGGGCTTCGCCGGCTTCGCCGTCGACGTGGGTGCCTGGTACGCCCGGGCCAACCAGATCCACAAGGCCGCCGACGCCGCCGCCCTGGCGGGCGTGGTGTGGATGCCCGACATCTCCAAGGCGACGTCGGTCGCGCTCGAGGTCGCGGAGCGCAACGGATTCGACCCGACGGATCCCGGCATCTCGGTCTCGGTGTCGGCGATCGGACCGTCCGAGCTCGAGGTCTCCATCACCGACGACGACGTCCCCCTCTATTTCGCCAGCCTGTTCCTCGACACCGTGTCGATCACCCGGGAAGCGACCGCCGAATACCTGGCGGCCATCCCCATGGGCAGTCCCGAGAACATCCTCGGCAACGATCCCATCAACGGCAGCTTCCCCAACCTGTGGCTCGCCACTTTCGGGCCCCAGACCTCGAAACGGTCGGGCGACCGCTACCACACCCAGGTGTGCGGGTCGGCCATCTTCTGCACCGGCAACACGAACGACGAGTACGACCCCAACGGGTACTTCTTCACGGTGAAGGTCGACGCCGTCCAGGCCTCGCCGCTCGAGATCGAGCTCTTCGATCCGGTCCATCACAACTACGGCGACCGCTGCACCGAGACCAGTGCCGGCAACGGTAACGGCGGCAACTGGTTGTTCGCCGACGGCGCCGTGGCGGGCGAATCGTGGTACTCGGGGAACGTCAAGGGCCTCGGCGCCTACCCCGAGGAGCGCTACGAGGTCGGCGGGTCGGGTAACCCGGGGGGTGCCGCCTGGTGCCCCGGCGACAACGGACTGGCCGGGACGAACTACGAGATGACGGTCATCGTGCGGGCCCCCGACAACACGCCGTTCGACCAGACCGACAATCCCGTCGTGTGCTGGTCCCGCTGGGGGGCGGATCAGCCCACCGACCGGGCCGACTTCGTGTCCAAGTTGCTCGACGACACGGGCCGCCAGCCGGTCGCCTCGAACGGATCGGGTGTGGCGTCGGCCCCCGCTCCGACCTCGCTGCCCTTCCGGGAGTACTTCCGGGAGTGGGTGACGGCCTGCTCGGTCACCGCCCCCCAGCTGGGTGAGTACGTCGTGCAGATCCGGACCAACGCCGACTCGATCGACCCCACACAGGCCGACAACTCCGTCGCCACGAAGGGACGGAACCGGTATTCGCTCCGCGCCGGATTCGGATCGGCGTCCTCGGCGAGCTACGCCTCCGGCGTGAGCGTGTACGCCCAGGGGCGTCTGCCCATGTACGTCAACGTTCCCC
>RFFY01000304.1 GCA_003697065.1 Actinomyces sp.
CCAGCAGCATCCGTCCGACGAGGGTCCAGAGCCCCCCGGCGGCCACCAGGGCGCGGGCGATGGCCCGGTGGCCCCGGTGCCGACCCCCGTCGGGATCGATCCACCAGGCGGCGGTGGCGACGTCGTGGTCGCTGAGACCGAGCCCGTCGAGATCGGCGTCGGCGGCGGCCACCACCGGGGTCCCGGCGGGGAGCCGACGGGCGATCCAGTGGGCCGATGCGGTGCAGAAGCCGCAGTCACCGTCGTAGACGAGCACCCCGCCAGTATCGCCACCTACTCTGGGCCGATGCACGATCTCGTCATCCGCGGGGGCCGGGTCGTCGACGGCACCGGCCGCCCGGCGGTCACCGCCGACGTGGCCGTCGACGGCGACCGGGTGGTGGCCGTCGGTCGCGTCGAGGGGCGGGCCCGCCACACCATCGACGCCGACGGGGCCCTCGTCACCCCGGGCTGGGTCGACATCCACACCCACTACGACGGCCAGGCGAGCTGGGATCCCGAGCTCGCCCCGTCCTCACACCACGGGGTGACCACCCTGGTCATGGGCAACTGCGGGGTCGGTTTCGCCCCCGTGCGGCCCGGCGACGAGGACTTCCTCATCGAGATCACCGAAGGGGTCGAGGACATCCCCGGCACGGCCCTGCACGAGGGCATCGACTGGCGCTGGGAGACCTTCGGTGAGTACCTCGACGCCCTGGCCGAGCTGCCCCGCACCGTCGACGTGGCGGCCCTGGTCGGTCACGCCGCCGTCCGGGCCTATGTGATGGGGCCACGCGCCCACGACGACGATCTCGACGCCGACGACCTGGCCGGGGTGCACGACGTGATCGCTCGTGCGGTGGCCGAGGGAGCCCTGGGGGCGTCCACCTCGCGCACCATCTTGCACCGGTCCCGCCACGGCCACGTGCCGGGGACCTGGGCGGGCGAGGACGAGCTGGCGGTGATCGTCTCGGCCCTGGCCGCCGGTGGCCGCGGGGTACTCCAGTTCGTGAGCGACGACGCCGTCGACGCCGGGGGACGGGCCTGGCTCGACGGAGCCCTCGCCGCCGGGGTCCCCGTCACCTACTCGTTGGCCCAGGTCCCCCACGCACCCGACGCCCACCGGATCGCTCTCGACGCGGCCGCCGACGCCGCACGGGCCGGCGCCCGCGTCGTGCCCCAGGTCCCGGCACGCCCGACCGGGATGCTGTTCGGGTGGCGTAGCTCCTTTCACCCCTTCCGGGCCCATCCCACCTTCCGGACCCTGGTCGGCCTACCCCACGCCGAGCTGCTGTCCCGCCTGCGGGACCCGGCCGTCCGGGTCGCTCTCCTCGCCGAGGAGCCCGCCACCCCCGACCGGGCCATCCGCCACCTCGCCACCAACTGGGACCGCATGTTCCCCCTCGGCGATCCCCCCGACTACGAACCGGCACCCGAGACCAGCGCCGCGGCTGTCGCCCGACGCACGGGCCGGACCCCCGCCGAGGTCGTCTACGACTGGATGCTCGCCGACGAGGGCCGCGCCTTCGTGTTCGCCCCCCTGGGCAGCTACGTCGACGGCGACCACGAGGCGGTGCGGGAGATGATCACCCATCCCGCCTCGGCGGTCGGCTTGTCCGACGGCGGGGCCCACTGCGGCCTGATCTGCGACGCCAGCTTCCCCACCTACCTGCTCACCCACTGGGTGCGGGACCGTCACCGGGGCCCCCGCCTGCCCGTCGAGCTGGTCGTGCACAAGCAGACGGCGGCCACCGCCGCCGTGTTCGGCCTCGACGACCGGGGGGTGCTGGCGCCGGGGAAGACCGCCGACATCAACGTCATCGACCTCGACGCCCTGCACCTGCACGCTCCGAGGATGGTCACCGACCTGCCGGCGGGGGGTCGTCGCCTGCTCCAGGAGGTCGAGGGCTACCGGGTCACGGTCAAGTCGGGCGTGGTGACCTTCGTCGACGGGGAGCCGACCGCGCAACGCCCCGGCCGGGTGCTGCGGGGCACCGACCGGGGCGTGACGGCGATCTGAAGCGGGCGGTCCCCGCCC
>RFFY01000305.1 GCA_003697065.1 Actinomyces sp.
CCCCGGCGCCGGCGTCGCTGTCGCGCCAGACGCGCCTCCACATCGGCCGCCGTCTCGCGTTTGGTCAACCAGCGCTCCACGGTCCGGCGCGCCCCGTCGGCGTCCTCACCGGCCACCAACCCCAGCAGCTCGCCCTCCACGGCCTCGGTTCCGGCCCGGCTTGCGGCCTCCACCAACACATCCGCGGTCTCCACGTTCAACCGACCCGCCGACAAGGCGTCGGTCACCGCCGGCATCTCCCCCAGCACCGCGGCGCGCTTCTTGGCGCGGCGCGCCTCGCGCTCGGAGCACCCCGAAATCGTCTTCCACGACGACACCCCATCGGCGCCCGCGTCGCCCAGCGCGTCGATCGCCGCGGTGGCCTTCACCCGCACCGCCGCACACGCCGCCTCCAGGGCGGCCACCGCCTCCAACAGCTCCACCAGCCGCCGCCGACCCCAGCCCGTCACCTCCACACCCGCCAACACACCGGCCGCCTCGACCAAGCCCGCCTCCGGATCCGACGCACCGGCCGCCTCCGCTACGCACGCCGCGCCACCGGCAGGAGCGGGACGCTCGACTACACCGAAAGCGAACATATGTTCGATTCTAGCGATCCGGCGCGCCGGGAGCAACCCGGTCACTCATCGGTGGGTTCTCACGCGGCCCCGGGCGCCCGCCGACCCGTCGAGCACCATGAGAGCGGTGCGAAGGACCGCTGGGTCCCGCGGCGGGACCGACTCAGGCGCCGGGTGACCCGTAGAGGCCCAAGGCGGCGGCCTGCTCGTCGCTGAGGTGGTAGGACTCCTCGTCGGAGGGGAAACGTCCGGCCCGGACGTCGGCGGCGTAGGCGGCGACGGCCTCGACCGACACCGCCTTGACGTCGGCGTAGCGGCGCACGAACTTCGGCACGAAGCGGTCCTCGATACCGAGCAGGTCGTGGTACACGAGGACCTGGCCGTCGCAGTGGGGTCCGGCGCCGATACCGATGGTGGGCACGCCCACGGCCTCGGTCACCAGGGCCGCCACCCGCACGGGCACACCCTCGAGGACGATGGCGAAACAACCGGCGTGCTCGAGGGCCTTGGCGGCCTGGACGAGCTTGCGGGCGGCGTCGGCCCGGCGACCCTGCACCTTGAAGCCGCCCATGGCGTGCACCGACTGGGGCGTGAGGCCGATGTGACCCATGACGGGTATCTCGGCATCGACGATGCGCTCGATCATGGGCAGACGCTTGCGGCCACCTTCGAGCTTGACCGCCTGGGCGCCGGCGCGCACCAGGGTGGCGGCGTTGCGCACCGTGTCCTCGGGCGAGACGTGGAAGCTCATCCAGGGCATGTCGCCCACGATCAGGGAGTCGGGCCGGGCCCGGGCCACGGCCGCCACGTGGTGGGCCATGTCGTCGACGGTCACCTGGAGGGTGTCGTCGTAGCCCAACACGACCATGGCCAACGAGTCGCCGACGAGGATGATGTCGGCACCCCCCTCGCTGGCGATGCGCGCACCGGGCGCGTCGTAGGCGGTGACCATGACGAGGGGGTCGGCGCCGTCGCGCACCTTGCGCGCCCGCACCGAGGGGGCGGTGATCTTCGCCATCGGAGGCTCCTTTCCCGTCCAGCGCACACGGGCTGCCGGCGGTGCGCCCAGTGTAGGGGGGCTCGCCTCCCCGCCACCAGACGGGGCCCGACAGGCGCTCGTCTCGACGGCGCCCGGCCCCGCCGCCGGACGGGACGCCGGTCAGGCTGTCCCGAGCACCTGGCTGCGGCTCAGGTGGTTCCACCCGCAGGCGACGCACACCTCCACGACGTAGGCGGTGAAGCGTCCCCGGCGCCGGGCGAGACGGCCCAGCTCGGCGGGATGCGACACGCACCGGCCGTGGGCGGGTAGGCGCGGCCCGAAGACGTAGGTCACATCGACCAGGCTCTCGGCCGCGCACACCGGACACGGGGCGTCGACCGGTTCGCCACAGTGGTGGGCGTTGCGCCTCAGTTCGCGCTGGGCGTCACAGATCTGGCTCTCGGACAGCTCGCCGCTGCGCCAGGCGAACAGGGTGGCCTCACGGGCCAAGCGGTAGTCGACCGACGCCGGCGTGTCGTCGTCGCCGGGATCACCCATGACGTCGGACAGTCCGAGCTTGGCCATCACGTGCAGGCTAGCGAGTCGGTGCGGGGCCCTCCCGTCGGCGCTTCCCCGTCGCCCGTTATATCGGATCGCTATATCGATTCGATGCTGCTAGTCTGGTCGCCGTGCTCGACCTCGCCCTGCTGGGCCTGCTCGCCGACGGTCCCCTCCACGGCTACGAACTCCAAAAGCGCCTTGCCGCTCTCCCCGGGGTCGGCGGCGTCTCCTTCGGCTCCCTCTATCCCGCCCTGCGCCGCCTGGCCCGGGCCGGCTACATCACCTCGGTCGCCGAACCGGCGGCCCCCGTCACCGACACCCCCGTCCCGATGACCGGCTCCCTCGGGGGCGAGGTGGCCGCCCACCGTGCCCGCCGCGGCGCCCGCCGCACCCCCCGCCGGGCCCGCAAGGTCCACGCCCTCACCGAAGCCGGACGTGCCCACCTGCGCCGCCTCGTCGTCGGCGACGCCGACAACGACACCGACGACGACCGCACCGTGGCCCTGCGCCTCGCCTTCTGCGGCATCCTCACCGCACCCGAGCGCGCCCACCTGCTGGCCGCCCGCCGCCGCGTCCTCACCGACCGCCTCGAGGCCCTCGAACGGGCCCTCACCGACGAGACCGACCCCTGGCGCCGGCGCCTCCTCGCCCGCGAACAGGCTCTCGTCACCGCCGATCTCACCTGGCTCGACGACACCACGGCCGCCACGGCCGACGTCGTCACGCCCACCACCCCCGGAGGTACCCCATGACCACCAGCGAACTCACCCGCCGTCTGCGCCTGGCCATCGCCGGAGTCGGCAACTGCGCCAGCTCCCTCGTGCAGGGCATCGAGTACTACCGCGACGCCGACCCGTCCGATCAGGTGCCGGGTCTCATGCACGTGGTCCTCGGCGGCTACCACGTCGGCGACATCGACGTGGTCGCCGCCTTCGACGTCGACGCCACCAAGGTGGGACTCGACGTGGCCAAGGCCATCCACGCCGGCCCCAACAACACCATCCGCTTCGCCGACGTGCCCGACACCGGCGTCCTCGTCCAGCGGGGCCCCACCCTCGACGGCTTCGGCGAGTACTACCGCCGCGAGTGCGAGGAATCCCCCGCCCCACCCGTCGACGTCGCCCGGGCCCTGCGCGAGGCCGAAGCCGACGTCCTGGTGTCCTACCTGCCCGTCGGTTCCGAGCAGGCCCAAAAGCACTACGCCCAGGCCTGCCTCGACGCCGGCGTGGCCTTCGTCAACGCCATCCCCGTGTTCATCGCCTCCGACCCCGAGTGGGCCGAGCGCTTCCGCGACGCCGGCGTGCCCATCGTCGGTGACGACATCAAAAGCCAGGTGGGCGCCACCATCGTCCACCGCACCCTGGCCCGCCTGTTCGAGGATCGTGGCACCACCATCGACCACACCTACCAGCTCAACTTCGGCGGGAACATGGACTTCATGAACATGCTCGAGCGGAGCCGTCTGCGGTCCAAGAAGATCTCCAAGACCCAGTCGGTCACCAGCCAGATCGATCAGGGGATCTCCGACCACGACGTCCACATCGGCCCCTCCGACCACGTGCCGTGGCTCGACGACCGCAAGTGGGCGTTTATCCGCCTCGAGGGCCGCAACTTCGGTGACGTGCCCCTCACCGTCGAGCTCAAGCTCGAGGTGCACGACTCGCCCAACTCGGCCGGGGTCATCATCGACGCCGTCCGCTGCGCCAAGATCGCCCTCGACCGGGGCATCAGCGGTCCCCTCACCTCGGCCTCGGCCTACTTCATGAAGTCGCCGCCCGAGCAGATGCGCGACACCGACGCCCACGTGGCGGTCGAGGAGTTCGCCGCCGGACGCCGCGAACGCTGATCACGCCGGGTCCCGCCGCCGCCTCCCCGCCCACCAGGCACCCAGGCGGCGGCGGGCCTCGTCGGGCCCCATCGGCCCCTCGGCCAGGCGGAGCTCGAGCAGGTGGTCGAGGGCCTCGCCCACCTCGGGGCCGGGTTCCAGACCGAGTTCGGCCATGACGGCGGACCCGTCCAGCGGGGGGGCGAGATCGTCGAGGTTCTCGACGGCCGCCAGCTCGGCCACGGCATCGGCCAGGCCCTCGGGACCCGCCCCGACCGTCTCGCAGAAGCGGGCCGCCACGTCGGCGGGGACCCGACCCCGCAGGGCGTGCACGAAGCGCCGCAGCGATGCCGGGTCCAGATCGGGGGGCGGCGCCTCGGCGGCACCGATCAGGGTCGTCACCTCGCCCAGGAGACGATTCGACGCCCTCAGGGCGCCGAGCCGCCGCCGGGCGCCCGCCGTCCCCAGGGGTCGCAACAGGGCCGCCCACCGGACCGCCCTCGTCTGGTCCGCCCGCGCCACCGGGTCGCGCCACCGGGTGCGGTCGACATCGACGAGTTCGGGCGCCACCCGCGCCAACAGACCCGTGTCGGCGAGGAAGTCCAGACCCCGGCGCGGCTGCTCGAGCAGGATCAGCTTCTCGAGCTCGTCGCGGACCCGCTCCGCCGACACGATGGCGAGCCGGTCGCCCATGGTCTCGACCGCAGCCACCAGCTCCGGGGTGGGTTCGAGTTCGTAGGCGGCGAGGAAGCGGGCCGCCCGCAACATCCGCAGGGGGTCCTCCGAAAAAGAGATGTCCGGACCCGAGGGAGTCCGCAGACGCCGGCGGGCGAGATCGTCCCGGCCCCCGAAGGGATCGATCAGGCGCCGCCCGAGGACCTCGACCGCCATGGCGTTGACGGTGAAGTCCCGCCGGGCGAGGTCGGCCACCACGTCGTCGCCGAACACCACCTCGGGCTTGCGGCTCTCGGGAACGTAGGCGTCGGCGCGATGGGTCGTGATCTCGTACACGTCGTCGCCGAAGCGGGCGGCCACGGTGCCGAAACGCGCCCCCTGGTCCCACACGGCGTCGGCCCGGTCGGCCACGATCCGGCGGATCTCGTCGGGACGGGCGTCGGTGGTGGCGTCGAGGTCGTGCTCGTGGCCGCCGCGACCCACCAGGGCGTCACGGACGATGCCGCCCACCAGGTAGAAGGTGTGGCCGGCGTCGGCGAAGCGGCGGGCCAGGGGCTCGGCCCGTTCACACGCCTCGTCGAGGACAGGGGGGAGCTGGTGGTCGCCGGTGGTTCCGCTCACGTGCACCCTCAGACGCCGCCACGGTGCAGACGCCGGGCCGCCGTCACCATGTCGGCACCGGGTCCGCCCCGGGTGGGTCGGTCCGGGCGCCGGTGCTCGCCGACCAGGGTCGCCGCCACCGCCGCCGAGGCCGTCCTCACGGCATCGAGGTCGTAGCCCCCCTCCAGCACGACCACCCGTCGCCCCGCCGGTACGGTCGACACGGCGGCCTCGACCAGGGCGGCGATGTCGCTGGAAGCGTAGGCCAGGCCCGTCAGGGGATCGTCGTGATGCCCGTCGTAGCCGGCGGACACCAGGACCCAGTCGGGAGCGAAATCGGCCAGGGCCGGACCGATCACCTCGCCCAGCGCCGCCCGGGCGACGTCGCCGGTGGCACCGGGAGGCAGGGGCACGTTGAGCGTGGTACCGACGGCCTCGCCGCGCCCCCGTTCGGCCAGCCCGCCGGTGCCCGGATACAGCGGCATCTGGTGGATCGAGGCGTACAGCACCCGCGGGTCGTCGTCGAAGATGTCCTGGGTCCCGTTGCCGTGGTGGGCGTCGATGTCGACGATCGCCACCCGCTCGCCCCGCTCGACCAGGGCGGCGGCCGCCACCGCCACCGAGTTGAACAGGCAAAAGCCCATGGCCCGCGTGCGGGTGGCGTGATGGCCGGGCGGGCGGACCAGGCAGTAGGCCGCCACGGCGTCGTCGCGACCGGTCAGGGCCTCGACCGCCGACAGGACCGCGCCCGCGGCCAGGCGGGCGGCCAGAGCCGACCCCGCCGACGCCCGGGTGTCGGGATCGAGGGAGCCACCCCCGGCCGCCACCACCGCCTCGACCCGCTCGAGGTGGGCGCGATCGTGCACCCGCTCCAGCTCGGCGGTCTCGGCGGGTCGGGGCGCGATCTCGACCACGGCGTCGCCCAGGTCGGCATCGGCGACCCCGCGTCGGGCGGCCAGAAGGCGATCGGGCCGCTCGGGGTGGGCGCCGCCGGGCACATGGTCCAAGCAACGTTCGTCGGTGACCACCACCAGCACGACCCCCACCGTAGCGGGGTCCCGCCGTGCCTATCGTGGGCCCGGCATGACTGGCCGCACGACCCGGATGCGCACCCTGGCGGTGGGGCCCGCCCGTTTCCGCTTCGGGCCCTGGCAGGGTCGTGACGACACCGCCCAGCTCGTACCGCTCACTCCCGCGCCCACCCTGCGGCCCGACGTCATCGACACCGTCCTGCGTCGTCTCGGGGCGGCGGGCTACGAGCTCGTCTACACCGCCGCCGTCGGCGCGGCCGAGGCCCGGTGCCTCGCCGAGCGGGGCTTCGCCGAACACGAGCACCTCCACCTTCTGCGCCACACCCGTCTCGACACCGTGGCGGCCGCCGATCCGTCCCGCCCCTGGCGTGTGCGCCGGGCCCGCTCCCGCGACCGCGACGCCGTCCTCGCCATCGACCGGGCGGCCTTCGAGCCCTTCTGGGCCCTCGACGAGCTCGCCCTCACCGAGGCCCTGGCGGCCACACCCCGCAGCCGTTTCCGCCTCGCCCGCGCTCGCCGCCCCGTCGCCTACGCCATCGCCGGGCTGGCCGGCGACATCGCCTACCTCCAGCGTCTCGCCGTGCATCCCGACGCCCAGGGTCGCGGACTCGGGGCGGTCCTTGCCGTCGACGCCCTGCGCTGGGCCGCCCGCCGCGGCGCCCACGCCGCCTACGTCAACACCCAGCGCACCAACGCCCGCGCCCTCGAGCTCTACGAGCGTCTCGGCTTCGTCCGCGACGGCGAACTCGTCGTGCTGCGCGCCGAGCCGGGACGCCGGGCGTGAGAGCGGTGCGCCGTTCCCGGCCCGTCCCCGTGCTCGCCGTGGTGGTGGGCGTCGTCGCCCTCTTCACCGGCCTGGCGCCCCTCGGCGGGGGCCCCCCGCCGGCCGCCGCCCAGCGCCAGGCCCGGCTCGATCTCGTCGCTCAGACGACCTGGGTCGGCGACAGCCCCCCGGTCGTCGATCTCCGGGTCATCGGCGCGCCCGCCGACGCCCACCTCGAGATCCGTCTCTACGCGCCCCCGCGCCGCCGCGCCGCCTTCGTCGCCGGCCTCGACGGCTCCCCGCCGGGCCGCATCGACGGCATGTGGCGCCTCGACGATCTCGGGGCGGCCGCCATCGGCGCCGGCGACGTCGTCTCCGTCGTCGTCCCCGACGTCGAGATCGGCGAGCTCCTGCGCTCCCGCCCCGGGGCCCATCCCCTCGTCATCGACCTCGTCGCCGGTGACGACGTCCTCGATCGCCTCGTCACCCACCTGCTGGTGGTGCGATCCGACCCCGAGGACGTGCCCCTCGACGTGGCCGTCCTCACCCAGCTGTCCGCTCCCTTGGCCATCGACGCCGACGGCACCCGCCACCCCGACCCCGACGCCGTGGCGGCCCTCGCCGATCGTGCCCTCGTCCTCGCCGCCCATCCCGACGTGCCCGTCACCGTCGACGTGCGGGCCGAGACCCTCGCCTCCCTCGCGGCAACCGGCGACACCGCCACCCTCGAGGGGGTGGCCGCCGCCCTCGACGGGGCCGTCGTCACCCGCGCCGCATGGGTCGATCTCGATGAGCCGGCCTGGTTGCTCGCCGACGGACGCGACGTCGTCGACGAGCAGTACGCCCGCGCCGCGACCACCCTCGACACCACCCTGGGCCGCTCGGCGGGACCCGTGAGCCTCCTCGACGGCGACGCCGGCCCCGCGACCCTGTCGGCGCTGGGGGATCTCGGCGTCACGAGCGTGCTCGTCGACGCCGACCGGCTCGGGGGGCTCGACGCCGCCATCGTCGACGACACCGTCACCCACCCCGTGGAGCTCGCCGACGCCGACGGCGGCCGCCTCGGCGCCCTGCCCCTCGACACCGGACTGGCCGAGGCCGTCGCCGGCGGCGATCCCGAACTCGCCGCCCACCGCGTCCTCGCCGAGCTCACCACGATCGCCCTCACCCGGCCCGACCGTGCCCGCGGGCTCGTGGTCGACGCCCGGTCCGCCGACGTCGTCACCCTCGACCTCCTCCTCGCCGGCCTGCGCACGGCCACCGTGCTGCGTCCCGTGACCGCCGTCGACCTCACCCGCCTTCCCCCCGCCCGTGTCGACGGCCCCGACGGCGAGGGCCCCACCCTGGTCGCCGACCTGCGGCCCGGTCCGGTCCCCGACCTGCGCCTGGCCCTGTTCGACCGCCGCCTCACCACCGCCCGCCTCGACGCCTTCGCCTCTCTCATCGAACCCACGGGCGGTCTCGACACCGTCGTCGAACCCCTGGCGGAGCGGATCGCCGCCGCCGACGACCGGTCCCTGCCCGATCGCTCCCGCGCCGCCTACCTGGCCGCCGTCCGCGCTGCCATCGACGACGCCGTCACCGGGGTGCGCATCGTCGACACCGGCCGCGTCACCCTGACCGCCCACCGGGCGTCGGTGCCTCTCACCATCGCCAACGAACGCACCCAGCCCCTCGCCGTGCTCCTCGCCCTCGACTCCGAGAAGCTGCGCTTTCCCGAGGGAGCCGAGCGGGTGGTGCTCCTCGAACCGGGCGTCAACGAACTCGCCGTGCTCGTCGACGCCCCCGGGACCGGTGACGCCCGGCTACGGGTCACCCTGCGCTCCCCCCGGGGTGATCTGGTCGTCGCCGACGCCGTGATCGACATCCGCTCCACCGCCCTGTCGGGGATCGGACTGGCCATCACCGTCGTCGCTTTGGGCGTCCTCGCCTCCTGGTGGATCCGCTCCGTTCTCCGTGGGCGGCGCCAGCGGCCCGCTGCTAGCGTCGGCGCGCCCGACGGGGCGATCAGCGAGGAGGACCCGACGTGACCGTGCGCATCGTGACCGACAGCGCCTGCGATCTGCGCGGCGACGAGGTGGCCGAACTCGGTATCGAGGTGGTCCCCTTGACCATCCGCTTCGGCGACGAGGAGTTCGTCGATCGCGAGGAGCTCAGCGTCGAGGAGTTCTACCGTCGACTCGACGCCAGCGACGTCCTCCCGGAGACGGCCGCCCCCTCCCCCGGACGCTTCGAACAGGCCTTCCGCCGCCAGCTCGACGCCGGCGCCGACCAGATCGTGTGCATCGACCTCTCCGCTGCCCTGTCGGCGACCATGCAGTCGGCCCGCACCGCCGCCGAGAACCTCGACGCCGACATCCGGGTGGTCGACTCCCGTTCCATCACCGCCGGGCTCGGCACGATCGTCATCGAGGCGGCCCGTCGCGCCGCCGACGGGGCCGACGCCGACACCGTGGTCGCCGCCGTCGAGGACATGAGTGCCCGCACCCGCGTCTTCGGGACCCTCGACACCCTCGAGAACCTCAAGAAGGGGGGCCGGATCGGCGGGGCCCAGGCCCTGCTCGGCTCCATGCTGTCGATCAAGCCCCTCCTCGACCTGTCCTCGGGCGAGGTGGTCGAGGCCGGACGCCAGCGCACCCGCCGCAAGGCCCTCGCCTGGTTGCGCGACAAGCTCGCTTCGGAGGGCAGGGTCGAACACCTCGCCGTCATGCACGGTGAGGCCCCCGATCTCGACGTCTTCCTCGAGATGCTCGCCCCCCTCGTCGACCTCGACACCATCCGGGTCGAAAAGATCGGGGCGGTCATCGGCACCCACGGCGGTCCCCGGGTGATGGGTCTCGCCTACCAGGTGCCCGCCTGACACCGTCGAAGCGACCGGCGATCGTGCTCCGGCACCCCGGGGTCGCGCCCTTGTGAGCGACCGGGTCCTGGCCCGCCGCTGGCGCCTCGATCGACGGGTGGCCATCGGGGCGACGGCCGAGTTGTGGCGCGCCCACGACCTCGTGGTGGACGAGCCCGTCGCCGTCAAGCTCCTGCGATCCGACCGCGGTGCCGCGGCCGCCGGACGGCGCCGCCTCGAACGCGAGGCTCTGGTCGCCTCCCGGGTCCGCCACCCCGATCTCGTCGCCGTGCGGGCCCGCCTCGTCGACCCGGTCGGTCTCGTCCTCGACTGGATCGACGGCACCGATCTGGCCCGGCACCGGCCCGCCGACCTCGCCGAGCTCGCCACCATCGGCCACCGCGTGGCGGGGGCCCTGGCCGCTCTCCACGCCGCCGGCTGGCTCCACGCCGACGTCAAGCCCGCCAACATCATGGTCGGACCACCCGCGGCCACGCCGGGGCGGGACGAGCGGCGGGTGGTCCTGGTCGACCTGGGGGCCGCCCGCCGCCTCGCCGGCACCGAAGAGCGTGAGACGACCCCCCGCTACGCGGCACCCGAACTCCTCGCCGGCGAGCCCACCGACCCCCGCGACGACATCCACGCTCTCGGCATGGTCCTGGCCGAGCTCGCCGACCCCCTCCTGGACGGGATCCCATCCGGCCTCGCCAACACCTGGTCGGCCCTCGTCGAGCGCGCCCACGCCCCACGACGGGACGAGCGCTGGCCCGACGCCACCACCCTGGCCACGGCCCTCGCCCACCTGGCGACGTCGGCGCAGCGTTCGGCTCCAGCCGACCGCGGCGTCGCTCCCCCGGCCACCGGCGGCGCCGGTGCGCCCACGACTGCTTCCGCCTCCGGGGTGCGCGGCACCCGCCGTCGGCCGCGGCGTTCCCGGGCGGCGCTCGTGGCCGTCGTCGTCGTGGCCGCCGCCCTCGTCGTGGCCGCCCTGCTCCTCGCCGGCGCACCCTGACCCGGACCGACCGCCCGGGCCCCGCCACCCCCTCCCGGTCCCGTCGATCCTCCGGGCGCCCCGTCCCCAGGGGGTAGCGTGCGCCCATCGACACCACGTCCGACGAGGCCCTCATCGACGCCGCCCGCACAGGCGATCGACGCGCCCTCGACACCCTCCTGCGCCGTCACCACGACCGGATCTGGGCCATCTGCCGCCGCCTCACCGCCAACGACGCCGACGCCGACGACGCCACCCAGCAGGCCCTGATCGCCATCGTGCGCGGCCTCGCCTCCTACGACGGTCGCGCCCGTTTCACGACCTGGGCCTACCGGGTCGCCACCAACGCCTGCCTCGACGAGTTGCGCCGCCGCGGCCGTCGACCCCTGCCTGGACTCCCCGACCACGAGACACCGACCCGACCCGTGGGCGCCACCGCCACCGCCACCCGCGATCCCGCCGAGGGGGTGAGCACCCGCCTCCTGCTCGACGACGCCCTGGCCGCCCTGCCCGAGGAGTTCCGCACCGCCGTCGTGCTGCGCGACGTGGCCGGTCTCGATTACGCCGAGATCGCCGAGGTCCTCGGCATTCCCCCGGGGACGGTGCGGTCCCGCATCGCCCGGGGCCGGGGCCGTCTCGCCGATCTGTTGGGCGCCGACGGGAACCCGGGACCCCCTTCGCGACGTCACACCGACGAACCATGACCGACTCCCCCACCCCCGACGAGCTCGTCTCCGCCCACCTCGACGGTGAGGCCTCCCCAGACGACGACGCCCGGGTACTCGCGGACCCCCACCTGCGCTCACGGCGCCAGGCCTTCGTCCGGCTCCGCGAGGAGCTCGGCGACCTCGAGATGCCCACCCCCGCCCGCCGTGAGGCCAACATCGCCGCCGCTCTCGCCGTCTACGACGAGCTCGCCGCCGCCCCCGCTGGCGGCGAGACGGACGCCACCGTCGTCGACCTGACGGCCGCCCGGCGGCGCCGGCGCCTGGCCGTGCTGGCGGCCGCCGCCGCCGTCCTCGTGGCGGCGCTGGGCGTGACGGCCCTGCGTCAGGGCCTGGGCGGCGACGCGAACGAGGACGTCGCCACCTCGGCGACGGCGACCCTCGAAGAGGCCGACGAGGCGAGCGCCGAGCTCGACTTCGCCCAGGCCGAAGCCGGGGCGACGGAGGCGGCCGATCGCGCCTCACCCGCGGCGGAGGAGGAGGCACCGATGGCCGCCGAGTCCGTGCCGGCCGACCAGGGGGTCGGCGGCGAGACGGCCCTGGCCGAGGGCGCCCCCGCCCCTGTGCCCCGCGATCTCGGCGCCGTCGCCGATCTCGACGCCCTGGCCGCCGCCCTCAGCGCCGTCCCGGCGGCCCCGCCACCCACCACTGTCGTCACCCTCGACCCCGACACCGAGGCGGCCCTGGCCTGCGTCGACAGCGTCATCGCCCCCACCGACGTGGTCCTCGACCTGGCCACGGCCCGTCTCCTCGACACCGGCACGACGGTGGCGGTGGTCGTCGTCGACGACGGCAGCGGGCCCCGGGCACTGGTGGTCGCACCCCCGGCCTGCACCATCACCGTCCTCGACGGGGCGCCCGGGAGCAGCGGCGGCGGTTAGGCTCCGCCCGATGGATGAGCACGCCCCGGCCCCGAGCGACGCCGACGAGGACCGGCCGCGCTGGTCGGTGGGTGGCGAGGACTGGCCCCGTCGGGCCACCGAGACCATCGTCGGCCTCGTCGACACCGTGCGGAGCCGCACCACCGAGCCGGCGATCATGGTGGCCCGCGGCGTGGTGTACGGCATCGTCATCGCCGTGCTCGCCGCCGCTGCCGCCATCTTGGTGGTCACCGTCCTCGTCCGGGTGACCGACGCCTACCTGCCCATCGGGTCCGGCGTCGGGTCGGCCACCTGGGCCGCCCACCTGGTGTGGGGAATCGTGTTCAGCGCGGTGGGGTTGTTCGCCTGGTCCCGCCGCGGCTCCACGCCCGACTGACTCCCCTGTCACCGACCACCAGAAGGACACCATGAGTGACGACATCCGCGACGTCATCATCATCGGATCGGGACCGGCGGGCCTGACCGCCGCCATCTACACCGCCAGGGCCAAGCTGTCGCCCCTGGTCCTCGAGGGCGAGCCCTCCTCGACCAGTGATCAGCCCGGCGGCCAGCTCATGTTGACCACCGAGGTCGAGAACTTCCCCGGCTTCCCCGAGGGAATCATGGGCCCCGAGCTCATGAGCCGCTTCCGCCAGCAGGCCGAGCGTTTCGGCGCCGAGTTCGAGACCGTGAAGGCGTCCCGGGTCGACTTCTCCAGCCGGCCCTTCGGCGTGTGGGTGGGCGATCCCGACGCCCCCGAGCCCACCCACCGCTCCCGGACCGTGATCATCTCCACCGGCGCCCAATCGCTCATGCTGGGCCTGGAACGGGAGACCGAGCTCATCGGTCACGGGATCTCGACGTGCGCCACCTGTGACGGCTTCTTCTTCCGCGACCAGCACATCGCCGTCGTCGGCGGTGGCGACTCGGCCCTCGAGGAGGCGGGCTTTTTGACCCGCTTCGCCTCCAAGGTCACGATCATCCATCGGCGGGACCAGCTCCGGGCCTCCAAGATCATGCAGGAGCGGGCCTTCGCCAACGACAAGATCGAGTTCCTGTGGAACCACCAGGTGGTCGAGTACCTCGGCGACGACGCCCTCAGCGGGGTGCGCGTCCGCAACACGGTGACCGGCGAGGAGTCGGTCCTCGACGTCACCGGCCTGTTCATCGCCATCGGTCACAAGCCGAACACCGACATCTTCAAGGGCCAGCTCGCCATGAAGGACAACGGGTACCTGGTGACCGAGCCCGGAACCACCCGCACCGACGTCGAGGGTGTCTTCGCCTGCGGCGACGTCCAGGACGACTACTACCGCCAGGCCATCACCGCCGCCGGCTCGGGGTGCATGGCCGCCATCGACGCCGAGCGCTGGCTCGAGGCCCACGACTGACACGATCCCCCTGATACCCCACCGGCCCCCTGATACCCCACCGGGGAATGCCGGCCGGCCGGCCGGTGTTGAGATCCACGACCCAGCGAAAGGACCCCCAATGTCCGCCGACATCACCACCTTGACCGAGGCCACCTTCGACGAGACCGTGTCGTCGTCGACCGAGCCCGTGATCGTCGATTTCTGGGCCGAGTGGTGCGGACCGTGCAAGATGATCGCCCCGATCCTCGAGGAGATCGCCGAGGAGCAGAAGGGCAAGCTGCGGGTCGCCAAGCTCGACGTCGACGCCGCGCCCGACGTGGCCCGCCGCTACGAGGTGATGAGCATCCCCACCCTCATCGTCTTCAAGGACGGCGAACCGGTGCGGCGTATCATCGGCGCCAAGCCCAAGGCGGCCCTCCTCGACGACATCGCCGACTTCATCTGAACCGGCGCAAAGACACCGCCGAGTTCATCCGAACCCGGCTCGGGCCGGGGACTCGGGGCGTGGTGTGGTCCCCGACGGGCGTAGCATCGGCCCGTCATGTCCTCCGGGCCCCTCCCCCGTCACGGTGACCAGGGCGCCGTCGTGGCCGACCTGCACCGCCTGTTGGCTCGCGCCGGTTTCGACGCCGACAGCGACTCGACCACCTTCGACGACGCCACCGTCGAGGCCCTCCGCCGCTTCCAACGTTCCCGCGGCCTGATCGACGACGGCGTGTGCGGCCCCGTCACCTGGGCCGCCCTCGTGGAGGCGAGCAACCGCCTCGGCGACCGCATGCTGTATCTGCGCTCCCCCATGACCCGGGGCGACGACGTGGCCGAACTCCAGCAGCGTCTCGGTGCGCTCGGTTTCGACGCCGGGCGGGTGGACGGCATCTTCGGACCCGACACCGAACGGGCGGTCCGCGATTTCCAGCACAACTGCGGACTCGTCACCGACGGCGTGGTCGGCCGCGACACGGTCGCCGCCCTCCAGCGCCTCGGGGGGCGCTCGACGGGGTCCCACACCGTGGCTGCCGTCCGCGAGCGTGAGCGCTTGCGCGCCCTGGTCGACGCCGAGGGGTCGACGGCATGGCACCGTCGTCGCATCGTGCTCGGCCACGGCGGGTCCAGCCCGGCGCTCATCGCCGCCCTGGCCCGGCTCCTGCGCTCCCGCGGCGCCCAGGTCCTCGACCTGCACGATCCCGATCCCCACCGCCAGGCCCGAGCGGCCAACACCTGGGGTGGCGACGTGTACCTGGGAGCGACTCTCGCCACCGACGAGAGCCTCGTCACCTTCTTCTCGACGACGGGCTTCACCTCCGAGGGCGGCCGCGCCCTGGCGGCCCGGGTCGCCCGGCGTCTCGACGGCACCGGCCTCGTGGCGCCCCGGCCCGTGGGCCTGCGCCTGCCCATCCTGCGCGAGACCCGCATGCCGGCCATCTGGTGCCGCCTCGCCCCCGCCCGGGTCGTCGTCACCCACCAGTCCCGCCTCGCTGCCGGCCTGATGGCAGCACTCGACGACTGGTACCGCTGTCCCCTCGACGACGACGCCTGATCCCGGCGATCCGCACCCTTGTCCACAGGGTCATCCCCAGACCGTGGATAACCGGTCGAGAGTCGAGCCCCTTTATACGAACATATGTTCGTTCTACTCGAGAGTTTCGCTCACCGGCTCGAGGGTCAGACGACCGTTCCCGGGGGGGTGATGATGTGGTAGATGCGCTCGAGGTCATCCAGATCGGCGAACTCGATGACGATGCGGCCCGGACCGCGCCCCCAGCGCACCGTGACCCGGGTGTCGAGTCGTGCCGCCAGCAGCTCCTCGAGCTCGAGGACGCCGGGGTCCACGTCATCGGCGACCGGGGTGGCGGGCGGCGGAGTCTCGGCGACGTCGGCTGAGGTCTCCTCGCCGTCGACCCGGGTGGCGGCACGGACCCGCTCCTCGGTCTGGCGGACGGTGAGACCCTCTTCGACGATCTGTTCGGCCAGGGCCACCTGGTCGTCGGGATCGGGCAGACCCAACAGAGCCCGCCCGTGACCCGCCGAGAGGCGACCGTCCACCAGGTGGGCCTGAACGGGAGGCGGTAGCTGGAGGAGGCGGATGGTGTTGGCCACCGCCGAGCGGGAGCGACCGACCCTCTGGGCCACCTCCTGTTGGCTCAGGCCGAACTCGTCGAGGAGCTGCTGGTAGGCGGCGGCCTCCTCGAGGGGGTTGAGGTCCTGACGATGGAGGTTCTCCACCACCGCCGTCTCGAGGCTGCTCTGGTCGTCCGCTCGGCGAACGAGCACCGGCACCGCCGTCAGACCGGCACGTCGGGCGGCCCGCCAGCGCCGTTCACCGGCGATCAGTTCGTAGCCCTCCCCCACCTCACGCACGACGAGGGGCTGGATCACCCCGACGGCACGGACCGACGCCGCCAGGGCCTGCAGCGACTCCTCGTCGAAACGGCTCCGTGGTTGATAGGGATTGGGGTGGATGCGGTCGATGGGTACCTCACGGTAGATCCCGTCGGTGCCGCTGTCCTCGCTCGTCGTCGGGATCAGGGCGCCGAGACCCCGACCCAGACCCCCACGCCGCTCACTCATGAGGCGACCTCCTCGCTGTCGTCGTCATGGGCGCCGTCGCCCTCTGATCCGTCAGTACCCAGGATCTCCTGTGCCAGGCGGCGATAGGCCACCGCCCCTCGTGAGTCGGGGTCGAACACCGTGATCGGCTGGCCGAACGAGGGCGCCTCGCTGAGACGCACCGTGCGGGGGATCACCTGGCGGCAGACCTTGTCGCCGAAATGCGCCCGCACCTCGTCGACCACCTGGCCCGACAGCTTGGTGCGGGCGTCGAACATGACCAACACGATGGTCGTCAGCTCCAGCTCGGGATTCAGGCTGCGCCGCACGAGGTCGACGTTGCGGATGAGCTGGCCGAGGCCCTCCAGAGCGTAGTACTCGGTCTGGATCGGCACGAGGACCTCGTTGGCCGCGGTCAAGGCGTTGATGGTCAACAGACCCAGCGACGGGGGACAGTCGATGAGGACGATGTCGTAGTCCTCGTGGACCTCCTCGAGCGCTCGGCGGAGGCGGTGTTCACGCGACATCGCCGGCACGAGCTCGATCTCGGCCCCCGCCAGATCGAGGCTCGACGGCGCCACCTCCAGGTTGCGCACCGCCGTGGGTTCGATGATCTCGCTCAGGGGAACGTCGTGGAGCAGGACGTCGTAGATCGAATGCTCGAGATCACGGGGATTCAAGCCCGTCCCGGTGGAAGCATTGGCCTGGGGATCGAGGTCGACGATCAGGACACGACGGCCCGCGTCGGCGAAGCAGGCGCCGAGATTGACCGTCGTGGTGGTCTTTCCGACCCCGCCCTTCTGGTTGGCCACGGCGAAGATCCGGGGGCGGGAGCGTTCAGACGGCGACGTAGATGGCGTGGTCGCGGCGCGCGGGGGCGCCGGATGGGACGGCGGTTCCGGGTCGGGCACGCTGACTCCTCGGTGGACGGCAGCACCCCATCATCCTGCCTGGAACCGCAAGGGTCAAGCATCGGCGCGAGCTTGATCGCCGGCCGCCCCGGGACGGACGCGTTTCACGTGAAACATCTGCCGTGTACCGACACCCTGCCCGTCTCGGGCCAAGTGAGCGTTTCACGTGGAACACCACGGCCCCTCATGCCTGGATCGCGCCCTCAGAACAGAGGGGCCGACCGCCGGACCCGCGCCGGTCGCGGCAGATCGGCGGGCAGGGGGCCCGTGCGACGAACGGCGATCCACGATCCCTCGCCACGCGTCCACGTGGCGGCGATGGCCGCGCCCCACTGTCCCAGGGGTGCGTCCTCCCAGCGCCGTCGGCCCGTCGTGTCGACGCTCGCAACGAGGAGACCGTCGTGTCGCACCAGGGGCACGCCGAGCTCGAACACCTCCGGCGGTGGGCCCAGGGAGCGGGCCACGGCCGCGCCGAAGCTGCCCCGCGCGTCGGCCCGGTGCGCCAGATCCTCGAGGCGGGCCGTCCGGACCGTCACCCGGTCGGCCACGCCACAGGCCACCGCCGCCACGCGCGCCCAGTCGCAACGCCGCGCCCGGGTGTCGACGAGGGTCACGGCGCATTCTGGCATCAGCAGGGCGAGCAGGAGTCCCGGTACCCCGACTCCACTGCCGAGATCGACGAGGGTGTCGGGTGGCCGGACGCGCCACGCGGCCGGGACGAACCCGG
>RFFY01000033.1 GCA_003697065.1 Actinomyces sp.
CGCCGGCACGACCGACCCGGGCACGGCCGGGACCGATCCCGGTGTTCTCGCCCTCACGGCCGCGACCATCGACGGCGATCCCGTCGATCTGTCGGTCTACGCCGGCACCGACGTGATCCTGTGGTTCTGGGCGCCCTGGTGACCGACCTGCCGACGTGAAGCCCCTGCGGTCGCAGAGGTCAGCCAGCTCTACGCCGATCGGGTCACGATCATCGGCGTCGCCGGGCGCGACGACGTCGCCGCCATGCGGGACTTCGTCGACGAACTCGGCGTCGACGGGATCGTCCACGTGGCCGACGTCGACGGCACCATCTGGGAGTCGTTCGGCATCTACGGCCAGCCGGCATGGGTCTTCGTCGACGACGACGGCCGCACCGACGCCTACCTCGGCGGGCTGGGGGTCGACGGGCTCACCCAGGCCGTCGAGGCCCTCATCGCCGCCTGATCCCGGGGCCGCCACAAGCCCCGTCCCGGCAGCGGGACCACCCGAGGCCACCACACGCGTCGTTTCCGGCCACTTTCCGTGATGTCCTGCCCTCTGGTACAACTGGGGATCCATGGGTGAGAGCGGGCTGGGGGCACCGGCTGGAGCCGGCAGGGGACGTCGTCGTCCCCCGATCCCCGATCCGACGCCCGCCGATGCCGGCGACGCCACCCCGGTCCCACCTCCCGACCCCGACCGGCACGAGTCCGACCGGGACGAGTCCGAACGCTGCCTCGACCCCGAGGCCCGGGCCGCTTTGGTGACCTGTGTCCGCATCCTCGACGTCTTCGACCCCGCCTCGGGTCGGCGGGCGGCGATGCGGGCCCTGCTCGCCGAGGCCATCGGACGCCGCGCCGGCTTCGGTCCCCGCGACCTCGTCGACGCGGTCGCCGCCGCCCTCGTGAGCGAGCTCACCATCGTGTTGACCCACTCCCGTCCGGTGGGCACCGCCGACGTCGTCCCCGACGCCGCCGCCGCCGTCCTCGCCGCCCGGACTCTCGAGACCCTGCCCGGCCTCGCCGGTGTGGCCCGCGCCGTCCGCCACCAGTACGAGAGATGGGACGGTGCGGGCGAACCCCACGGCCTGCGGGGACCCGACATCCCGGCCCCGGCCCGTCTGGTGGCCGTCACCTCCACCCTCGTCGGACTCCCCGATCCGGCCTCACCGCCCAACTGGACGGCCCGCCGTCGTCGCCTCGAGGAGCTGTCCGATCGTGTCCTCGATCCCGCCCTCGTCGACCACGCCCTGGCCGTGACCGCCGACGGACCGCCCTTCGAAGGCGAACCCACCGTCGATCGCGCCCTGGCCGTCCTCGACCGTCATGTGCGCCTACGCCGCGACTCGCCCGTCGACGCCCTGGTGGCGATCGGCGCCGCCGTGCGGGCCGCCGACTCCATCCCCGACGTCCTCGTCGTCATCGCCGAGCAGGCCCAGCGCGCTTTGGACGCCACCACCGTCAGCGTCGGTCGCCTCGACCACGACGAGGGCGCCGTCGAGATCCTCGTCAACGTGGGCGAGCTCGCCCCCGGCGAGGAACGCTTCCCCGCCGGCCAACGCCTCGACATCAGGGGGCGCCCCGACCTGGCCCGCCTCCTCGAGGGTCGGGGCGGCGTCGAGACCGTCGACGACGGACGCGCCGACGACCCCGTGGTGGCCTCCCTGCGGGAGCGGGGTCTGCGCTCGGAGGCCAGCTGGCCCATCGTGATCGGCGACGACATCTGGGGCGCGGTGTTCGCGCGCACGAGCGCCGACCGGCGCAGCCTCGACCACGACGACCTCGCCACCTTGCGGCTCGTGGCCACCCACGTGGCCGCCGCCGTCTCCCAGGCCGCCCGGCGAGCCGAGTTCGAGGAGCTCGCCCTGCGCGACCCCCTCACCGGCCTCGGCAACCGGCGTGTTCTCGAGCAGATCCTCGCCGACGTGTTCCGCCGTCCGCCCGTCGACCGGCGCGACGTCGCCCTCATCATGTGCGACGTCGACGGCCTGAAGGTGGTCAACGACACCCTCGGGCACGAGGCGGGCGACCAGCTCCTCGAGGAGGCGGCCGAGGCCCTGGTCGAGGCGGCCTCGGGGGTGGCCGGCGCCACCGTGTGCCGCATCGGGGGTGACGAGTTCTGCATCGTCCTCGACGGGGGCGGGATGCTGTCGGCCCACCCCGTGGCCCAGCGGGCCGAGGAACTCTTCGCCCGCACCGGTCGGGGTCGCTCCATCTCGTCGGGGGTCGCCCTCGTCGACGCCTCGATGACGACCCCCGGCGAGCTCCTCCGGGCCGCCGATCTCGCCCAGTACGAGCAGAAGCGGCGCCGCAAGGGCCTGCCTCCCGCCGACACCCTGCCCGAGACCCCCACCGACCGGCGCCGCACCCGGCCCCGCTGAGTCCCCCGGGCGGACCCTCCGGGGCGGGCCTTTTCGTCTACGACCGAACGGCGCGCGAACCTGGGAGCGACACGGCGCCGCACCGGTGACGCCGCCACCGATCCCGGGAGATGCGATGAAGGGCCTCATCTGTGAAGGAACCAGCGAGGACAGTGTCCGCCTCAGCGACGACATCGAACTCGTCGGCGACCTCGCTCCCCGCCAGGTCCGGGTCGAGATCCGCGCCGCCGGGGTGTGCGGCAGCGACCTGAGCTGCGTCCGCGGCAAGTACTACATGCCCCTGCCCCTGGTCCCGGGGCACGAGGCCGCGGGCGTGGTCGTCGAGACCGGATCCGCGGTGACCTACTGCGAGGTCGGCGACCACGTCGTGTTGTCGACCTTCTCCAACTGCGGCCACTGCCCCGACTGCGAGAGCGGCAACCCGGGCAACTGTTCGGTGTCGATGGGCGCCCTCCGCCAGCCCTACCGCGAGGGCGATCAGCTCCTCTACAACTTCGCCGGGATCGGGGCCTTCGCCCAGCAGACGATCGTGGACGAGAACCAGTGCATCCCCATCCCGCCCGAGATGCCCCTCGAGGCGGCCGCCCTCATCGGCTGCGGCGTCATCACCGGCACGGGTGCGGTGTTCAACCGGGCCCGTGTCCAGCTCGGCGACCGGGTCGTCGTCATCGGGGCCGGCGGTGTGGGCCTCAACGTCATCCAGGCCGCCCGTCTGGTGGGGGCGTCCCAGATCATCGCCATCGACCGCGTGCCGGAAAAGGAGCGCCTGGCCGTCGAGTTCGGCGCCACCGACTTCGTGCTGGCCGAGGGCGAGGACTTCGATCCCGTCCGGGCGGTGCACGAACTGGCACCGGGGGGTGTGCACCACGCCTTCGAGGTCGTCGGTAACACCGAGCTGCTGGCCGCGGCGATCTCGATGGTGCGTCCGGGGGGCAATGTGTGCGCCGTGGGCGTCCCCGACCTCACCGCCACCGTCACCTATCCCTTCCAGGCCCTCCACCAGAACAAGAACCTCATGGGCATCCGGGCCGGCGGCGCCCGACCCCGCCACGACTTCCCCCTCCTCGCCGACCTGTACCTGCGCGGGCGCCTGAAGCTCGACGAGCTCATCTCCCACACCGCCGGGCTCGACGGCATCCACGACGCCTTCGCCGCCCTCCAGACCGGCACCGAGGCCCGCACCGTGCTGCTCCCCAACGCCTGACCCGGGTTCTCGACCGATGACGCCGGGAGCGGGGACCGAACCGCCGCCGGAGGCTCGGCGCCTCCTGCATCTGGTGTCGGTCAAGGGACCCGTCACCGTGGCCGCGGCGGCCGAGGCCCTCGCCGTCGAGCCTCGACGCATCGCCGGGCTGGCGGCGACGCTGGAGGCGTCGGGCCACCTCCATGTCGACGACGTCGCCGAGCGCCCCGGTGCCGCGGGACCGCTCCTGCGCCTGACCCCGCGGGGGCGCGAGGCCGACGAGACCGCCACCGCCCGCGACCG
>RFFY01000306.1 GCA_003697065.1 Actinomyces sp.
CCGGGCTGGGACGGGACCAGCCACCACGGGGCGGGCCTCGGGGCCCTGGCGGCACTCGGTGCCCGCAAGGGCTACACCCTGGTCCACTGTGAACTGACGGGCGTCAACGCCTTCTTCGTCCGCGACGACCTCGTGGAGGGGCACTTCGCCGGGCCCTTCACCGCCGAGGCCCTGTGGCAGCCGGCCCGCTACGACCTGTCCGTGCCCCCGGCCCGGCGACGTTCGGTGGGGGAGTTCGTCCTGGTGGACCCGTGAGACCCGGCCGCGCCCTCGTCGCGTCGAGCGGGTGGGTCCTGGCCCGGCTGGCTGCCCAGGGGCTGGAGTTGGCGGCCTGGATCGTCCTCGCCCGCCGCCTGCCGGTCGGCGATCTCGGCGTGCTGGCCGTCGCCCTCGTCGTCACCCGCGTGGGCGGCCTGGTGGGCGACTGGGGGGCGGTCCACAAGGGCGGGCGCGAGGTGGCGCGCCACGGAACGGCATCGCCCCTGGTGGCCGCGCTCGTGCGGCGCCGGGCCCGTGTCAGTGCGACCCTGGCCGGTGTCTGGGCGTTGATGTGTCTCGGCGTGGCGCCCGCCGTGGCGCCCCTGGGAGCCGTCGTGGTGGCGCGGGGAGCGGGGCGCGACTGGGTGGCACTCGGGGCGGGCCGGCGGGTCCGGGCCGCCCTGCCCGGGCTGGTCCGCGGGGGAGTGCTGGTGGCGGGGGCGACGGTGGCGTCGGGCCTCGCGGGCGCCGCCTGGCTGTGGGGTGGTGCCGCTCTGTGTGAGTTCGCCCTCAGCCGGGCCCTCAACCCCGTGACCGGTCGGCCCGAGGGCGGGCCGGCGCCCGACGCCTGGTATCTCCTCGCCGGGCTGGCCGACCAGATGCTGATCAGTGCCGACACCGTCGTGCTGGCCGTCCTGCGCTCGAGCGGTGAAGCGGGCGTCTACGCCTCGGTGTACCGCTATCCGGCCGCCTGGACGATGGTCGTGGGCCTCGGGGTGGTGGCAGCGGTGCCCCTCGTGGTGGCCGGTTGTGGTCCCGGGGTGGCTCGCCGCCGGTGGAGGACGGCGCTGGCCCTCGGCGTGTTGGCCGCCTCGCCCCTGGTGGTGCTGGGTCCCCTGGCGGTGTGGTCGCTGGGGCCGGTGTGGGGTCCGGAGTTCGTCGCCGGCCGGGACGCTCTCGTGCTCCTCGTGGTGGCGGTCGGTCTGACCACCGTGTCCGCGCCCCTGCGGGTCCTGCACGTGGGGTTCGGCTCGGATCGGCAGGTGGCGCTGGTGACCGTCCTTGCCGCCGTCGGCAACCTGGGTGCCAACCTCCTCCTGGTCGGGACGTGGGGGATGACGGCGGCGGCCGCCACGACCCTGGCTGCCCAGGTGGCGCTGCTCGCCTACTTCGTGACCTGGGGGTGGAGAGCGGCGGCGCTCCGGGCGCCGGCGGTTCCGATGACGGCGGTCACGGCCTCGACGTAGCGCTCCACGGCGGTGTCCCAGCCGCGGGTGCGTGCCACCTGGCGGTGCAGAAACGCGGGCTCGGGCGCGAACGACCGGGTCAGCACCGTGGTCAGGGCCCGGGCCACCGCCTCGGGACGCCGGTCGGTGAGGAGACCGGTCACACCGTCGACCACGGTCTCGCGGTAACCACCCTCGCGTACGGCCACGACGGGGGTCCCGCAGGCGAGCGCTTCCAGGGCGGTGAGGCCCAGGGGCTCGACCCGGGCCGTCAACAGACACAGGCGGGCGTGGCGGTAGCGCTCGACGAGGGTCTCATCGTCGACGGCGTGGTCGTAGACGATCTCGACGCCACGGTCGGCGGCCCGCTCCGCCAGCTCGCGGCGGTGTCGGGGATCGGCCCGGTTGTGGACGACGCGTAGACGGGGCCGGAGGTCGGGGGGGAGGAGGGCGAGGGCGTCGACTGCCAGATCGAGGCCCTTGGGGCGTTCGATGGCGGCGACCGCGAGGACCTCGTGACGCCGGACGGTCCCGGGGTCGGGTCGGAACCGGTCGGTGTCGACACCGAGGGGGACGACCGTCGCCTCGCGCCCGTAAGCGCGCCAGAGGTATTCGCGCGTGTGCTCCGAGTTGCAGATGAGGGCCGTTGCCGCCCGAGCCGCGGTCCGGTCGATCCCGGCGATCGCGGTGTCGACGACGGCGGCGGCGACCCGGCGGACACCTCGATGGCGGCGCCAGGGCCGCAGCTCGTACTCGAAGCTCTGGCGGCGTGGTTCCTGGGCGAAGTACACCGACGGTGTGGTGAGTACCGACAGGAGGTGGGGAGCCTGGGTGCGGCGGCTGGGGTGGGTGACGACGGCGTCGAACCCGGCAGCGTCGAGGCGGCGGGCGAGACGGCGCTCGGCGGCGAGCAGGCGGGGGACCTCGCGGGCCCAGGTGCCCACCGGGCTCTCGCTCCCCGGGGGAAGGGGCAGGCGGTGGACCTCGACGTCGTCGGCACCGGCGGGTTCGCCCTCGGCGGTGTCGCCGCGATCGACGGTGAACACCACGTGCTCGAGTTCGTTGCGGGAGCGGGTCACGAGCTCCCACAGGCTCCGCAGCGCCCCGCCGGGGGGCAGATCGTGGTAGACGGCGACGCGCGGGCGGGTCACGCGCCTCCTGTCGGCACCAGGGGAGGTGGGGTGAGGGGACGGGGCGAGACGGCACCGGTGGTCCCCTAGCCTGAACGACGTGGTGCAGCGACCGGCCCCCGGATCGATCCCCGACGCGCCCGGCTCCTACCAGTTCAAGGACGCCGAGGGACGCGTGATCTACGTCGGCAAGGCCAAGAACCTGCGCGCCCGCCTCTCGACCTACTTCCAGAATCCGCGCAACCTCCCTCTGCGGACCCGCCAGATGGTCGAGTCGGCCGAGTCGGTCGAGTGGATCCAGGTGGCCAACGAGGTCGAGGCCCTGATGCTGGAGTACTCCCTGATCCAGCGCCACAAGCCCCGCTTCAACGTCCGCTACACCGACGACAAGTCCTACCCCTTCTTGTGCGTCACCCTGCTCGACGAGTGGCCCCGGGCCATGGTCATGCGGGGCCGGCGGCGTCCGGGCAACCGCTACTTCGGGCCCTACGGTCACGCCTACGCCATCCGCGAGACCCTCGACCTCCTCCTGCGCACCTTCCCCATCCGCACGTGCAGCGACGCCAAGTTCCGGCGCCACGAGCGGCTCGGCAAGCCCTGCCTGCTCTTCCACATCGAGAAGTGCGCCGGGCCCTGCGTGGGCGAGATCGAACGTGACGCCTACGCCGCCCTCGTCGAGGAGCTCCTCCGCTTCCTCGAGGGCGACACCGACGAGATCGTGCGCCGTCTCGAGAGCGAGATGGCCGAGGCGGCCGCCGCCCTCGAGTTCGAGAGGGCGGCGCGTCTGCGCGACCGGCTCACGGCGGTGCGCAAGGCGATCGAGGGGCAAAAGATCGTCTTTCCCCGCCCCGAGGACGTCGACGTCATCGGCCTCGTCGACGACGAGCTCGAGGCGGCGGTGCAGGTCTTCTTCGTGCGGCGGGGTCGCGTCCTGGGCCGGCGCGGCTTCATCGTCGACAAGAGCGAGGACCTGTCGCGGGCGGAGCTGGTGAGCCGGGTGCTCGAACGCCTCTACTTCGACGACAACCCCCTGGGGTGGCCCAAGCAGGTGCTCGTGCCCGACCTGCCCGACGATCCCCGCCTCTACGAGGACTGGCTGGCCGAGATGCGGGGCTCGCGGGTCGAGATCCGGGTGCCGCGGCGGGGCGACAAGAGGGCCCTGCAGGAGACGGTCACCCGCAACGCCGAGGAGTCGTTCACCCGCCACCGCCTGAAGCGGGCCGCTGACCACAACAGTCGGGCCCGGGCCCTCAACGAGCTCCAGGAACACCTGGGACTGCCCGAGGCGCCCCTGCGCATCGAGTGCTACGACATGAGCCACATCCAGGGCACCGACTACGTGGGGTCGATGGTCGTCATGGAGGACGGCCTGCCCAAGAAGTCCGACTACCGGCGCTTCCGCATCCGTTCGGTGCCCGGCAACGACGACTTCGCGGCGATGGAGGAGGTGCTGACCCGGCGCCTGGAGGCCTACCTGGCCCAGAGGTCGCGTCCGGTGGCCGAGCGCGACGGGCGCTTCTCCTACCCACCCCAGCTCCTCTTGGTCGACGGCGGCAAGGGTCAGCTCTCGGTGGCGGTCGGGGTCCTCGAGCGTCTGGGGCTCGCCGACGAGATCCCGGTGGCGGCCCTGGCCAAGCAGTTCGAGGAGGTCTTCGTCCCCGGTCGCCCCGACCCCATCCGTCTCCCCCGGGGTTCGGAGGCCCTGTACCTCCTCCAGCGGGTCCGCGACGAGTCCCACCGTTTCGCCATCACCTACCACCGGTCCCTACGGGACAAGCGCATGACGCGCTCGGCCCTCGACGGCATCCCCGGCCTGGGTCCGGCCCGGCGCAAGCGCCTCGTGCGGGAGCTCGGTGGGGTGAAGGCGGTGAAGCAGGCCGACCTCGCGACCCTCAAGTCGCTGTCGTGGTTGCCCGACACCGTTGCCGAGAACATCCACCGACACCTGCACCGACCGGAGCCTCGTCGCGGCGCCGGTGCCGCCGCGCGGGCCCTCCGGGCCGCTAGCGTCGACAGGGCGCGGGAAGAGGAGCCGACATGACCGACCGAGCCGACGAGCGCGCGCCCGCCGACCGACCCGCCCGGGTCCTGCGGCCCTTCGTGGAGCCCGAGCCCCCGAGCCGTCCTGTCGGTGCGCCCGCGCCACCAGCGGCGACCCCCGCACCGGTCGCCGCGTCGCCTGCCGCCCAGCCCGCCCC
>RFFY01000307.1 GCA_003697065.1 Actinomyces sp.
AGGGCGCTGAAAGCCTCGTCCATGAGGAGGATGTCGGGATCGGCGGCCAGGGCCCGGGCCAGGCCGACCCTTTGCTGCATGCCGCCGGAGAGCTCCGACGGGTAGGCCTCGGCGTAGGGCTCGAGGCCGACGAGCCCCAGGGCCTCGCACTACGACCTCATCGCCGCCCACGACGCCGCTCAGACGGCGACCCTCGCCGACCGGGTCCTCGGGTGGCTGAGGGCCATGGACGGCCCCTCGCCCTACCGCGTCACCCGGCTCGAGCACAGCCTCCAGTCCGCCAGCCGCGCCGAGGACGACGGCGCCGACGAGGAGACCATCGCGTGCGCCCAACTCCACGACATCGGCGACGTGTTGTGTCCCCCCAACCACTCCGAGGCGGCCGCCGCCGTGCTGCGCCCCTTCGTCAGCGAACGCAACTGGTGGATCGTGCGCCACCACGGCCTGTTCCAGGGCTACTACTGGTTCGCCCACTACGGCCGCGACCCCGACGAACGCGACCGCCACCGCGACAGCCCCCACTACGAGGCCACCGTCGCCTTCTGCGAGAACTGGGACCAGAACTGCTTCGATCCCGCCTACCCCACCCGCTCTCTCGCCCATTTCGAACCCCTCGTGCGCGCCCTGTTCGCCCGCGAACCACGCCCCTTCGTGTGACCGGGTGGGAGCGACCGGTACGCGCCCGGCTGACGGTGGCGCCGGATCTGTGGCAACGTCATCGCCCGAGGTCCACGAGCGAGTCAGGAGAGCGATGAGCGAGATCCGGGGACACGTCGCCGAGGGTTACGGCCCCGTGGCCGACGCCTTCGCCACCAACTTCCGCGACCACGGCGACGTGGGGGCGGGCTTCTGCCTCTACGTCGACGGCGAGGAGGTCGTGAACGTCACCGGCGGCCTCGCCGACCCCGCCGCCGGGCGGCCCTACGACGCCGACACCCTCCAGCTCGTCTTCTCCTCGACCAAGGGGGCGGCGGCCATCTGCGTCGCCATGCTCGTCGCCGACGGCGTGCTCGACTACGACACGCCCGTCGCCGAGCTGTGGCCCGAGTTCGGCGCCGCCGGCAAGGACCGGATACCCCTGGCCTGGATCATGAGCCACAAGGCGGGGCTGGCGTCGGTCGACGATCCACCCCCGCTGGCCGAGGTACTGGCGGTCACGCCGATCGTCGACGCCCTCGCCGCCCAGACCCCCCTGTGGGAGCCGGGCACCCGCCACGGCTATCACGCCCTGACCTACGGCTGGCTGGTGGGTGAGATCGTGAGGCGGGTCACCGGCCGGAGCCTGGGGACCGTGTTTCGCGAACGGGTGGCCGAACCTCTCGGTCTCGACTTCTGGATCGGCTTGCCCGCCGAGCTCGAGGACCGGGTGGCGCCCCTCATCCCGTCCCCACCCCCCTCGACCCCCGAGGAGATCGAGCTCATGGCCGCCTACATCGGACCGGGGACGATGGGGAACCGGGCCCTGACCCTCGACGGGGTGTTCGCCCTCGACGCCGACGGCGGGATGGTGTGGAACACCCGTGAGGTCCACGCCTCGGAGATCCCGGCGGCCAACGGCATCACCAACGCCCGGAGCCTGGCCCGCATGTACGCCGCCACCCTCGGCGAGGTCGACGGGGTGCGCCTCCTCGGGTCCGACATCCGCGACGCCGCCACCGAGTGCGTCACCTCCGGCCCCGATCTCACCCTCCTGCTCGAGACCCACTTCGGGATGGGCTTCATGCTGCCCGACGAGGTGCTCCCCCTGGCCGGACCGCGCAGCTACGGCCACGCCGGCGCCGGGGGTTCGCTGGGCTACGCCGATCCCGATCTCGGGATCGCCTACGGCTACGTCATGAACCAGATGGGCGGCTCCCTCGTCGGCGATCCCCGCACCCAGGGTCTGACCGACGCCGTCCGTCGTTGCGTCTCGTGAGTCGGGTGGGCCGCCGGCCGTGACACGGGGTGAAAGCGGGCGCGACGGGCCGGGGGCGGAGCCCGACCGGGTCCCGTTCGGGTTCACGTCGGCCTGCGAGATCGCCGACGAGGACCCCGAGACCCTCCTGTCCGCCTTCGCCGAACGGGGGTGGGGCGACGGCCTTCCCCTCGTCGCGCCCACCCCGGAACGGGTGGAGGCCATGCTGGCGGGCGTCGACGCCGACCCCGACGAGGTCGTGGCCGTGCTGGCACCCCGCGGGGGCGAGGCCAGCATCGGGGTCATCGCCGTCAACGCCGTGCTGGCCGGCTGCGAACCGCGCCATCTCCCCGTCCTCGTCGCCGCCGTGCGGGCCCTGGCGCGCCCGGAGCTGAACCTGGCCGGGGTGAACGCCACCACTCATCCGGTGGCCCCCCTGCTCGTGGTGCACGGACGGGCCGCCCGTGAAGGGGGCTACAACGCCGGGGCCGGTGCGCTGGGGCCGGGCAACCGGGCCAACGCCACCACCGGGCGGGCCCTGCGCCTGATCCTGTTGCACGTGGCGGGAGCGGTCCCCGGGGTGAGTGACGCCTCCACCCAGGGGTCGCCGGCCAAGTACGCGTACTGCACGGCCGAGAACGCGGCGGCGACCCCCTGGCCGGCCTTCGCCGTGCGCCGGGGCGTCGGGGCCGACTCGGCGGTGACCGTGCACTGCGGCGAAGCACCCCACAACGTCCACGACATGGAGTCCACCGAACCGGCTCGCCTGCTCGACAAGGTCGCCTCGACTCTGGCGTCGACCGGGCACAACCAGGCCTGCATCAGCAGCGGCGACCTCGTCGTGCTGCTGTGCCCCGAACACGCGGCCACCGTCGCCGCCGCCGGCTGGGGTCCCGACGACGTCGCCGCCCGCCTCTTCCAGCGGGCCCGCCTGCCCGCCGGGGAGCTGAGACGGGCCTTCGACCTCAGGGCCTGGGCGCCGTGGATGGAGGCGGCGGACGACGACGAACTCCTCCCGATCGTCGAGCACCCGGACCACATCCACGTGATCGTGGTGGGTGGCCCGGGCAAGCACTCCTCGGTCGTGCCCTCGTGGGGCATGACCCGTCTCGTCACCGAACCGGTCGAGGGGTGAAGCGTCGTGTCTGGACCACGCCGGCGGCCGGTGCCACAGTGGCGGGCGTGCTGATCGCCTGCCCCGACGGACCGACCGCCCGACCCCTCGTCGGCCCCGCCCCGCCCCTCGCCTCTCTGACGGGACGACGCCTGGGTCTGCTCGACAACCGCAAGCCCAACGCTGGTGTGGTCCTGACCCGCCTCGCCGCCGGTCTCGCCGAACGCACGGGGTGCACGCTCGCGGTGACGGCGACCAAGAACGCCGCTCTTCCCGCCCCCGACGAGGTGCTCGGCCTCTTCCCCGACGAGGTCGACGCCGTGTTGACCGGTGCCGCCGATTGAGGGAGCTGCACGTCGTGGAGTGTCCACGACACCGTCCGGCTCGAGGCCCGGGGGCTGCCCACCGTTCTCGTCACGACCGACCGCTTCGCCCCCCTCGTGGGCCGGCTGGCCGCCGACCACGGGGCCGTCGCCGTGCGGACGGTGACCCTTCCCCATCCCCTCGGTGGTGTGGAGCCGGACGTGGTCGCCACCCGGGCCGACTCCCTGATCGACGCCGTGCTGGCCGCCCTCACCGGCCTGCCCGGTGGGGGAGCGGGGACGCCGTGACCCGATCCCTGCCGCGCCACCGGGCCTCCGGGGCGGGAGGGCGACGGTGACGGTCGAAATCGACCTCGCCGGTCGGGTGGCGCTGGTCACCGGTGCCGGCGCCGGCATCGGCCGGGGGGTCGCCTCCTGGTTCGCCCGCGCCGGCGCCCGTGTCGCCGTCAACGACATCGATCCCGGGCGGGCGGCGTCGGCGGCCGCCGAGCTGGTCTCTCCGGCCGGTCCCGCCCTGCCCGTGCCCGCCGACTGTCGCGACGAGGCGGCGGTGGAGGCCATGGTGGCCACCGTGTGTGCCGAGCTCGGCGGCCTCGACGTCCTCGTCGCCAACGTCGGCATGCTCCCGCCGGGCACCGGCCTGGCGCCCGTGACCGGCTACGGGGCCGACCAGTGGCGGGCGGTCGTCGACCAGAACCTGGTGAGTGCGGCCCTGTGCGCCCGCGCCGCGGCGACCGTGATGACGACTGCGGGTACCGGCGGGGTCCTCCTCTTCGTCACCTCGGGCGAGACGACACGGCCGGCGCCGCTGAACGCCGCCTACGGTGCCGCCAAGGCGGCCGTCAACCACCTCGTCACCTCCCTGGCGGTCGAGCTCGGGCCGGCTGGCATCCGGGCGTGCGCGATGGCGCCCGGCACGACCGCGACCGAGACGGTGGCGGCGGCCTTCACGCCCGAGCGGATGGAGGCCATCGTGGCCTCGACGCCCCTGAGGCGCATGGTCGCTGTCGACGAACTGGGCCCTCTGGCGGTCTTTCTCGCCTCCGACCTCGCCCGCTGCATCACGGGTCAGTTCGTCCTGGCCGACGCGGGTGCCTTCCTGTCGCGCACCCGGCCCGCCAACGACGAGGGCCTGCGGCGTCCGCCTGCGGGGTCCGCCAGCGACGCCTGAGGCGGTTCAGTCCCCGAGGGTGCCGACCTTCAGCTCGCGGAAGGGCACCCCCCGGTCGACGCTGATGTCGCGGGGCAGGCCGAGCACCCGGTCGCCGATGATGTTGCGCTGGATCTCGTTGGTGCCGCCCGCGATGCCGGCCTGCATCGACGACAGGGCCATGCGCTGCCAGCGGGCGTCGGTCGGCTCGCTCCAGGCGACGCCCGAGGCCCCGACGATCTCCATGGACAGGTCGCGAGCCAGATAGGCGATGTTCGTGACGGCCAGCTTGGTGATGGAGCCTCCGGGCCCGGGGGTCTTGCCCGCCTTCAGCTCGGCGCGGGTGCGCAGGGACACCAGGGACTGGACGGTCTCGGCGATCCACAGCTGCATCAGCTTCTGGCGCAGGACCGGTCGATCGACGAGTCCCCGCCGTGTCGCCTCGGCGATGAGCTCGTCGGCACGATCGTGGCGGATGCCCTGGGCGGCGCCGGTGCCGATCGCCACCCGCTCGTACATCAGCATGGCCGTGGCCATGCGCCAGCCGTTGTTGAGATCGCCGAGCAGGTTCTCGCGGGGGATGCGGACGTCGGTGAAGAAGATCTCGTTGAAGTGCATCCCCCCGTCGATCTGGTGAATGGGGCGGATCTCGACGCCGGGGGCGTCCATGGGGACGATGAACATGGAGATCCCGGCATGCTTGGGGACGTCGGGATCGGTCCGGGCGATGATGATGCCGTAGGCGCAGAGGTGGGCCAGGGTCGTCCACACCTTCTGACCGTTGATCACCCACTCGTCACC
>RFFY01000308.1 GCA_003697065.1 Actinomyces sp.
CGCCGGCCGCCCCGGGACGGACGCGTTTCACGTGAAACATCTGCCGTGTACCGACACCCTGCCCGTCTCGGGCCAAGCGAGCGTTTCACGTGGAACACCACGGCCCCTCATGCCTCGATCGCGCCCTCAGAACAGAGGGGCCGACCGCCGGGCCCGCGCCGGTCGCGGCAGCTCGGCGGGCAGGGGGCCCGTGCGGCGAACAGCGATCCACGATCCCTCGCCACGCGTCCACGTGGCGGCGATGGCCGCGCCCCACTGTCCCAGGGGTGCATCCTCCCAGCGCCGTCGACCCGTCGTATCGACGCTCACCACGAGGAGACCGTCGTGTCGCACCAGGGGCACACCGAGCTCGAACACCTCCGGCGGCGGGCCCAGAGAGCGGGCCACGGCCGCCCCGAAGCCGCCCCGCGCGTCGGCCCGGTGCGCCAGATCCTCGAGGCGGGACGTCCGGACCGTCACGCGGTCGGCCACGCCGCAGGCCACCGCCGCCACGCGCGCCCAGTCGCAACGCCGCGCCCGGGCATCGACGAGGGTCACGGCGCACCCGGGCATCAGCAGGGCGAGCAGGAGTCCGGGCAGGCCGACCCCGCTGCCGAGATCGACGAGGGTGTCGGGTGGCCGGACGCGCCACGCGGCCGGGACGAACCCGGCCGCGTGGCGCAGGAGATGGGGGAGAGGGGTCGAACCCAGAGCGCCGTGACGCCGCGCCGGCGCCCAGGCCCGGTCGAGGGCCTCCAGACGCGCCCGGTCGACCTCGGCGGGATCGAGGACGACGCCGGGCACCGGCCCTCAGTCGTCAGGGACGATGACCACGCGGCGGCGGGGATCCTCGCCCTCGCTGGTCGTCGTCACGCCCTCTTCATCGGCGATGACGTCGTGGACGATCTTGCGATCGGCAGCACCCATGGGCTCGAGGGCCTTCGCCGTCCCCGTGGACCGGACATCGGCGGCGACCCGGCGGACGAAGGCGGCCAGAGCCTCGTTGCGCCGGGCGCGGAACCCCCCGATGTCGAGCTTGACCCGGGCATCGCGGGTGCTGCCCGCATGGCGCTGCAAGACGGTCCGCATCAGCTCCTCGATGGCGGTGGCCGTGGCGCCTCCCCGACCGATGAGGAGACCGAGGTCGTCGCCGGCGACGTCGAGACGGATGGTGCTCTCGTCCACCTCCACACGCGAGACGGTGACGGAGGTGGCGAAGCGCTCCGCCAGTCCGGTCACGAAACGCTCGGCGATGTCGGCCTGCTCGGTGAGGGTCATGGTGGGCTTGGTCATGCTCGTGTCCTCGCTGGGCGTGGGAACCGCCGTCTCGTCCGAG
>RFFY01000309.1 GCA_003697065.1 Actinomyces sp.
ACGTCGTCGGGTACACCGACCCGCCCCGGGTCGCCGTCGACGACGACCAGGCGCTCACCGGTGCGGGACCCCACCCGGATGGTGACCTCCCGCGCCCCCGGGTAGCGACCCTCGATGAGCAGCTCGGCCACCAGGGGGTCGACGGCCCCGCACTCGTCGGGCACCACGACCTCGTGGGAACGGGTGCGACGAAAGCCCGCCCGTCCCTCGCTCACGGCGGCCCGCACCGTCGTGCGGCCCCGGTCGTCGTCGAGGGTACGCAGGGCGGGCAGGGGGGCCTCCACCCCGCTGCGTCGGAGCTGGTCGAGCACCATGGTGCGCTTCAGGCGGAGCTGGGCCGACGGCTCGACGTGGAGGAGGTCGCAGCCGCCGCAGCCCTCGATGCGGGCCACGCACTCCAGGGGGCGACGGTCCGGCGACGCCTCGAGCACGGCGACGACCCGGGCCCGAGACCAGCGCCGGTCGGCGCGGACGATCTCGGCCCGCACGAGCTCACCGGGCAGGGCCCCCTCGACGAACACGACACGGCCGTCGGGGCCGCGGGCCACACCGGCACCGTCGCGGGCGGTGGCCGTCACCCTCAACTCCACGCCCCGACGGTATCGGCGTCGCCGTCGCTTGCAGACGGGCACCCCGCCGCCGGCACCACCCGTGGCCTCCGCAAGCCACTAGGGTTCGCCGGTCGAGGAGGTCCCGTGAGCCCGCCCCCAGCGTCCGTGACGATCGCCCCGTCGGTGCTGTCCGCCGACTTCAGCCGCCTCGGTGAGGAGCTCGCCGCCCTCGCCGCCGCCGGCGCCGACCGCGTCCACTGGGACGTGATGGACGGCGTGTTCGTGCCCAACCTGACGATCGGGCCGCCGGTCATCGCCGCCTGCCGACCCGCCACCGACCTGCCCTTCGAGGCCCACCTGATGATCGTCGAGCCCGACCGCTACGTGGCCGACTACGTCGAGGCGGGGTGCTCGACGGTCACCGTCCACGTCGAGGCGTGCACCCACCTGCACCGCACCTTGTCGGCCGTGCGCGAGGCCGGGGCGCGTGCCGGCGTGGCCCTCAACCCCCACACCCCCGTGGCGAGCATCGCCCACGTCGTCGACCTGTGCGACCTCGTGCTGGTCATGACCGTCAACCCCGGCTTCGGAGGCCAGCGCTACATCGCCACCATGGAAGCGAAGATCGCCGAGGTGCGGGCCCTGTTGGACGCGGCCGGCAGCGACGCCGACCTCGAGGTCGACGGGGGGATCTCGGCGCGGACCATCGCCGGTGCCGCCTCCGCCGGCGCCGATACCTTCGTGTCGGGTTCGGCCGTGTTCGGTCACCCCGACGGTCTCGCCACCGCCGTCGACGAGCTCCGCCGCGCCGCCCTCGGGTCCTGACGCCGCGCC
>RFFY01000310.1 GCA_003697065.1 Actinomyces sp.
ACGGCGGCGGCGACGACGAGCAGGCGGCGGGACCAGGGGTCGTCGAGGCGGCGCCGGAGACGCACCGCCACGGCGCCGATCGCACCGGCCGCCAGGGCGGGCAGGGGCCCCGCCAACCCCACGTTCACCGCGACGACGGCCAGCGAGGGCAGGACCATGTAGAAGGTGAAGGCGGGAAAGCCCGCGTACCAGTCGCCGGTCCAGCCCGTGAGGCGCCACGACGGCAACAGGACGTCGCGCAGATAGGCGGGCGACCAGACGTGGGCACCGAGATCGCCGCCGGTGGGCGTCGAGTCGAGGAACCAGGTCCAGGGGCGCAGGTTCCAGACGACGAAGACGGTGACGACGGCCGCCACGACGAGATCGAAGCGACGTCCCGGCCGGGGCAGACGGGGCAGGTGTCGGTCGGTCGTGTCGACTCTGGGCTCGTCGTCTCCGGCAAAGCCCGCATCGGCGGTGGGTCCGACCTCCGCGAGCGTGGCGGCACCGGCCACGGCGGCACCGGGTACGAGGTCGGCGTCGGGGTCCGCCGCCAGTCGGGGATCGCCGACGGGCTCGGGGCCCACCGGATCGGTCGTCGAGGTCATGACGGCCCCCATGCTGGCAGGTGACGACACCCGGGGGGCGACACCGCCCCGGTTCCCGGCCGCTCGGCCGCCACCGGTGCTCAGGAACCCGGCGGGCGCCGGAGCGAGGGAGGCTTGGGGGGCCGGGGTCCCTTGAGAGGGCGCAGGCCGGCGGGGCGGCGCAGGGGCCGGCGGACCGGCGGCGTGGGTCGCCCCCTGGCCGGGCGCCGACCCGGCGGGGCGGGATCGGCCAGGTCGGCGATGACCCCGCTGAGATCGGTCAGGCGACCGTCGGCCCGCCACCAGCGCCGGTCGCACCGTGAGCACGAGCACAAGGTGCGCGGACCGGCGCCCACCTGGATGGTGATCTCCACCAGATCTCTTCCGCAGCTCGGGCAGGGTGTCGCGGCCATGATCACACTCCGTGTCGGACACGGACCCATCGGCCGC
>RFFY01000311.1 GCA_003697065.1 Actinomyces sp.
AGGATCCAGTAGCCCTCGCCGGTGGCGGTGGTCTGGATGAGCACGGGATGCACGGCGCCGATCCCGGGAATGTCGTGGACCGATCCGGCGTACACGGCGTCGCCCATGGCGAGCACGGTGCCCGACTCGGTCACCACGACATAACCGTCACCCTCGGGGGTGGCGGACATGTCGGCCGCTGGGGCGTCGAGGTAGGCCGCGCCGATCGACCCCAGGGGCGCGGCGTCACCGAAGGGGTGGACCTGGCCGTCGGCCTCGAGGATCCAGTAGCCGTGACCGGTCGGGGTGGCCTCGATGGCGACCGCCAGGCCGGCGGACTCGTCGTCGTCGAGGGCGCCGTGGAACTCGGCGTCCCCGAACTCCTGCACGTCGCCCCACTGATCGAGGAGCCAGAAGCCCCGTCCGGTGGGCGTACGGGCGATGTCGACCACACCGTCGAGTTCGATGTCGCCGAGCGAGGCGCGGAAGCCGGCGTCACCCAGAGCCCGGATGTCGGCAGCGCCGGTGATGACGGCGTCGACGGCATCGAAGGCGGTGCCGCCGCTGGCCGTCACCACATCGTCGCCGTCGTCAGGCGGAGCGGTGGTGGTGGGCGCCGTCGGGGCGGGCAGGGGCTTGCCCGGCAGGACGGGGCGGATGGCTGAGGGCCGGTAGGTCTCGTCACCGCCACCGTCGTCGTTCTCGTCGACCTGGAGGTAGGGGTCGAGATCGGGGGGCGTCGAGTCGTCCTCGAGATCGCTGCTCGAGTCGCCCGAAGCGCCGCTCGTCCCGTCACCCGTGTCACCCGAGCCACCGTCGCTCGCGTCGGTGCCACTCGAGCCGTCGCTCGAGGAGCCGTCGGCGGCATCGTCGTCACCGGCGATGGGGGCGGTGACGCCCCAGAACGAGTTCTCGCTGCCCCGGCACAGGTAGTCGAAGCCGGCCAGGCCGACCTCATCGGCCCGCACCAGGCTGTGGTAGGGGTTGACGTACTCGCCGTTGGGCGCCTTCATCCCGAAGTGGAGATGGGGGATGGTGCTCTCGGCGTTGCCCGAGTCGCCGACCCAGGCCAGCAGGTCGCCCGCCGACACCCGCTGGCCCTCGGTCAGGCCCGGCGCGAAGGCGTAGGCGGGATCGTTGACGCCGTCGTCGGTGCCGGGGGTGTCGTTGTTGATGTGGATGTAGTAGTAGCGCCAGCCCTCGTCGTCGCGCAGCACGACCATGTTGCCGGCCTTGCCCGAGTTCGAGTGGCGGATGGTCTCGATGGTGCCGTCGGTGACCGCCACCAGCGGCGTCATCCGGTCGGCGACCACGTCGGTGCCCTTGTGGAGGCGGGTGCCGCCGTCGCGGGGGAAGTGCCAGTCGTTGATGAAGCGGTGTTCGCCCTGGACGGGGAACACGAGGGGGCGCACGACGACCGTCTCCCCGTCGACCACGATGGTCGATCCCGTCACCGGGACGGGGTCGGCCTCGTCGTCGGCCGCCAGGGCCGTCGCCGCCAGGGCCACCACGGTGAGGCCGGTCAGGCCGGCGAAACTCACCACTCGGCGCAGCATCGTCCGCATCAGTCGCTCCCTCGTTCGCCCCGGACCGTCACCCGTCGCCCTCGCCACCCCGGCATCGCCCGCCGGGGTCGGCGTCATCGCCCGATCTGTCATGATCCCGCTCCTGTCGCATCGTTCGGTGCACCCCCGGCGGCGGGCAGGTCGAGCCCGTCGATGTCGAGGGTCGGCAGGCCCATCGTCCGGGCCGTGGTCGTCACCTTCCATCCGCACGTGTCGCCGTCGAGCACGCAGACGGCCACGTCGCCCTCACCGGCGGCCAGACTCCCGACCCGCAGGGTCCCGAGGGTCGACACGGCGATCCCGCCGTCGGCGCCGATGGCGGCGGCGTCGATGTCCTCGGACCGGTCGACGAGACCCTGCGCGCTGCCGTCGAACACGGTCTGGAGTTCTCCCACGGTCTCGGGGCCGGTGGAGTCGAGGACGAGGGCGTGGAGATCCTCGTCACGGAGGATCTCGCCCCCCACGATGGGATTACCCCGCACCGACACCCAGATCCGGCCCTCGGCGTCGCGGGCGAGGGCGTCGATGTCGGCCTCGGGGCCGAACAGGCCCAGATCCGATCCGTCGGCGTAGACGGCGAAGGTCCCCCGGGTGGTCTCGCCCAGGCGGTCGGCCCGGAACACGAGCACGTCGAGATCGTCGACGGGCCCCAGACCCGGCACCTCGAAGGGGCGGTCCAGCGAGAGCAGGATCGTCGACTCGTCGAGGATGGTGAAGGCGTCGACGTCGGTGGCGGCCAGGCCGACGTCGGAGCCGTCGAAGAACATCTCGAAGCGTGCCCCGTTCCACACGAGGATGTCCTCGTCGCGGTACGACAGGGTGCCGTCGTTGGCCCGTCCCGCCCGCTTGGTCGACAGATACAGCACGGGATCGAGGCGGGGCGGGACGTGGACGGCCACCTCGCTGCGGGCGACGTCGTCTTCGACGACGGTCACCTCGGGAGCGGAGATGCCCGACACGTAACCCCGCTCCGGCAGGGTGGTGGAGTCGACGACGATGCGGGCCGGACCGGGGGGGAGACCGTCGAAGGTGATCAGGCCGTCGGCGTCGGCGGCGGCGCTCTGGGTGTCGCCGTCGTCAGCGGTGCCGTAGGCGCCGTCGGGGCCGGCGCTGAGGACCGACACGACCACGCCGGCGACGCCGGGTTCGGCGCCCGTGCCGAGCCCGTCGCCGTCGTCGGCGAAGACGCGCACGACGACGCTGCCGGGCCGCGGGGGTCGCCAGCCGAAGGGGACCTCGACCGCCTGTCCGGCGACCACGTCGACGTCGACGGCGACCGGGGTCGTGGGCACCGAGCCCGAGGGCAGGGCGGAGACGGACAGGGTGACGCGATGGGGGCCCTCGGTCAGGCTCGACACCAGCCAGCGCCCGTCGGGTCCGCTGACGGTCTCGGCGTCGATGATGTCGTCGTCGGTGCCGAGTTCGCCGTCGTCGCCGGCGCTGGTGACGGTGACCTGCACGCCACCGGTCGGGAGGTCGTCGGGGCCCCGCACGCCGTCGGTGTCGGTGTCCCGGAAGACGTCGCCGCGCACAACGCCGATGTCGGGGGCGCCGACGGCGTCGAGGGCGGCGGCCACGTTCACGAGCCCGGCACCGAAGGTGTCGTCGGCGCCGGGATCACCGAGATCGGTGGCGGTCCCGAGCAGGGCCGCCTCGACCGCCAGATCGTCGAGGGTGGGGTCGGCGCCGAGTAGCAGCGCCACCGCACCCGCCACGTGGGGCGCGGCGAAGGAGGTACCGGCGTGATCGAGGTACTGGCCGAAGGTGCTCTGGGCCGTGACCCCGGCACCGGGGGCGACGAGGTGGGGGTAGGTGCGGGTGGCGCCGCCGCAGTCGGCGGGACCACGGCTCGAGGCGGGAAGGGCCGTCCCGTCGGTGTCGAGGGCGCCCACGGCGAGGGCGCCGGGCAGGTTGGAGGGGCTGGGGGAGCTGGCGGGCAGGGGGCCGTAGTTGCCGGCGGCGAAGACGGGGATGACCCCGGCGGCCCGGAGGGCGGCGATGTCGGGGGCGAACTCGAGGTCGCACCCGGGGGCGCCGCTGGTCCAGGAGGCGTTGACAACGTCGGCACCGTCGTCGGTGGAAGGGTCGCCGTCGGGGTCGAGCACCCACTGGAGGGCGGCGTGGATGGCGGCGGTCGAGGCCTTGCCCTGGTCGTCGAAGATCTTGGCGGCGATCCAGGTGGCGTCGGGGGCCACCCCGACGGCCTGCCCCGACAGGCCACGGCCGGCGATGATGCTCGTCACGGCGGTGCCGTGACCGTCCGGGTCGACGGGCGTCGTGGACGTGCCGTAGGGGTCGAACCAGGAGTTGTCCCCGCCCCGCCACGAGTCGGCGACCTCCGACGGTTGGGCTCCGGGGATGCCGGTCACGTCGACGCCGGTGTCGAGGACGGCGACGACGACCCCTTCACCGGTGTGGCCACGGGCCCACACCGCGGGGGCGCCCACGGCGTCGACGTTGGCCGCCGGAGGTTCGGGCGGGGCGGTGCCGGC
>RFFY01000312.1 GCA_003697065.1 Actinomyces sp.
GCGGCGCGGGTGCGGGTCTCGGCGTGGGTACGGATGTCGGCGGGCGGGGTTCGCTTGCGGGCCGGGTGGGCGCCGATCAGGGACCGGAGAAGACCTGGCCTTCCCGCACGGCCCGGCCGTGGGCCGTGGTGGGCTCGGGATCGGCGCCGTAGCGCCCCACCTCGAAGCGTCCCACCACGAGGTGGTGGACCTCGTCGGGCCCATCGGCGAGGCGCAGGGTCCGCTGGCTCTTGTAGAGCTGGGCCAGGGGGGTCCACTGGGAGACGCCGGTGGCGCCGTGGATCTGGATCGCCTGGTCGATGATCCGGCAGACCCGCTCGGGCACCATGGCCTTGACCGCCGAGATCCACACCCGGGCCTCGGCGTTGCCCATGGTGTCCATCGCCTTCGCCGCCCGCAGGACCATGAGGCGCATGGCCTCGATCTCGATGCGGGCGCGGGCGATGTGTTCGAGGTTGCCCCCGAGCTGGGCGATCTTGCGCCCGAACGCCTCGCGGGTGAGACCCCGGCGCACCATCAGGTCGAGCGCCCGCTCGGCGGCACCGATGGAACGCATGCAGTGGTGGATCCGGCCGGGTCCCAGGCGCAGCTGGGAGATCTCGAAGCCGCGGCCCTCGCCCAACAAGATGTTGTCCTTGGGCACCCGCACGTCGTTCAGGCGGATGTGCATGTGCCCATGGGGGGCGTCGTCGTCACCGAACACGTGCATGGGGCCCACGATCTCGACCCCGGGCGTGTCCATGGGCACGAGGATCTGGGACTGGCGACGGTGAGGCGGTGCGTCCGGGTTGGTCTGCACCATGCAGATCATGATCTTGCAGCGGGGATCGCCGGCGCCGGAGATGTAGTACTTCTCGCCGTTGATGACCCACTCGTCACCGTCGAGCACGGCCCGGGTGGCGATGTTCTTGGCGTCGCTGCTGGCCAGGCCCGGCTCGGTCATCCCGAAGCACGAACGGATCTCGCCCCGCAGGAGGGGCTCGAGCCACTGCTTCTTCTGCTCGGGCGTACCCACCCGCTCGAGCACCTCCATGTTCCCGGTGTCGGGGGCCGAGCAGTTGAAGCACTCCGAGGCCAGGGGGTTCTTGCCGAGCTCGGCCGCGATGTAGGCGTAGTCGAGGTTGGCGAGTCCCTCACCGGTCTCGGCATTCGGCAGGAAGAAGTTCCACAGGCCGCGCTCGCGGGCCTTGGCCTTGACCCCGTCGAGCAACTCGAGCTGGCCCGGGGCGAAGCTCCAACGGTCCTCGCGGTTCTCGCCCAGGCGGTAGTACTCCTCGGTGATGGGCTCGATCTCGGTGGCGATGAACTCGACCACAGCGTCGTAGAGGGGGCGAGCCGCCGCCGACATGGCGAGGTCGAGCGAGGGGTCGCTGGGGTCGCCGCTGTGCAGGCCGGGTGCAGGTGCGGACATGGTGGGTCCTCGTGGGGTCGGCTCGTGTCGGGGTACCGGGGACCGTACGACGCCATCCCCGCCACGCGCCAACGGCGCCTAGTCTCGTCTCATGAGCGAGATCCGCTGTCCGGCCTGCGGCACCCGTAACCGGATCCCCACCGGGGCCCGGGGTCGGCCCCGCTGCGCCCGGTGCAAGACCGACCTTCCCTGGATCGTCGAGGCGGGCGACGCCGACTTCGACACGGCCGTGGCCGGGTCGACGCCGGCCGTCGTCGACCTGTGGGCGCCCTGGTGCGGACCGTGCCGCATGATCGCGCCCGCCCTCGAGGAGCTCGCCCGCGAGCGGGCGGGACGCCTCAAGGTCGTGAAGGTCAACGTCGACGAGTCGCCCGGGGTGTCCCGGCGCTTCGCCGTCCAGTCGATCCCGTTGTTGTTGTTGGTGCGCGACGGCGAGGTGATCGACCGCCAGGTCGGTGCCGCGCCCAAGGCGGCCATCGAGGCCTGGATCGATCGCGCCCTCGAGGCCGCCTGACGACACCCCTGGGCACCGGATCGCCACTTGCCCCCGCCGGGGGCGTCGCCTAGCCTGCCGAAAACTGCAACCTGTTCCAGTTCTTGGGGGCGGATCGGGTTCCGTTCCGCCCGATGGCCACCCGACACGCCAGCCACGAGCGGAAACGACGAGCACACACCACAGACGGGGGTTCTCCACATGGAGTTCGGCATCTTCCTCAACGGCTACCTGCCCGGCCCGGCGGCGCACGACAGCGAGGCCGAGCACCGCATGCTGCAGCGCGAGCTCCAGTACGCCGTCGAAGCCGATCGCCACAACTGGAAGTACGTCTGGTTCGGCGAGCACCACGCCCTGACCGAGTACAGCCACATGTCGGCTCCCGCCCCGGCCATGGGCTACGTCGCTGCCCTCACCGAGCGCATCCACATCGGGTCCGCCATCACCAGTCTGCCCACCACCAAGGAGCACCCGGTCCGCATCGCCGAACGGGCCGCCATGCTCGACCACATCACCAACCGCCGCTTCGAGTTCGGCACGGGCCGGGGCGCCGGCAGCCACGAGGTCGCCACCTTCGGCGGGACCCAGACCTCCGAGACCAAGGCCATGTGGGACGAGGTCATCCACGAGATCCCGCGGATGTGGGAGCAGCGCGACTACTCCTTCGTCGGCGAGCACTTCAGCGTGCCGACCCCCCACGACATCCTCCCCAAGCCCTACGCGCCGGGGCATCCCCCGATCTGGGTGGCGTGCGGCAACCCCGCCACCTTCGCCAAGGCCGGCGCCCACGGGATCGGGGCCATCGCCTTCAACTTCGAACCGATCTACAACCTCGAGGGTCGGATCGCCTCGTACAAGGAGGCCATCGAGTCGCCCACCGACCAGATCGGCCAGTTCCGCAACGACAACGTCATGATGACCAACGCCGTCATCTGCCTGAGCGACCGTCGACGGGCGCGCGAGATCGCCAAGACCCACGGGCGCGGCTACCGGGTCACCATGGTGAACCTGTACCACGACACCATGCCGAAGTCGCCCGACGCCATCGTGTGGCCCGATCCGCCCCGCAAGATCGAGTGGACCGACGAGATGCTCGACGCCGCCATCGCCGGCGGCTACATGCTGTGCGGCACACCCGAAGAGGTCTGCGAACAGGTCGAGGCCTACCAGAAGGTGGGGTGCGACCAGCTCGTGTTCGGGGTCCCCGACGAGGGCTACACCCACGAGGAGACCCTCGAGATGATCGAGCTGTTCGGCGACCATGTCATCCCCGAGTTCGAC
>RFFY01000313.1 GCA_003697065.1 Actinomyces sp.
CCACGACGGCGTCACGGGGCAGGCGCTCGGCGACGAAGCGGTCCCCCCGCCCGAAGGGGGCCGTGGCGTCGACCACGAAGCACACGACGTCGACCCCCGATGCCGCCTCGTCGGCCCAGCGGTTGAGCCGCTCGCCGAGCGGGGTGCGGGGCTTGTGGATGCCGGGGGTGTCGACGAACACGATCTGGGCGTCGGGGCGGGTCAGGATGCCCCGTACCGGCAGACGTGTCGTCTGGGGCTTGTCGGAGACGATCGAGACCTTCTCGCCGCAGATCCGGTTCAACAGGGTCGACTTGCCGGCGTTCGGACGTCCGACGAGGGACACCAGACCCGAACGGTGGGGACGGCCCGCCCCGGGACCGGCGGGGGTGTCGCCGGCGGCGGTCACGGTGCCGCTCCCGCTGGGCCCGCACCGACCGGGGGGATGTCGGCGGGAACAGGGGTCGAGGCGGCGGCGACGCCCTCCCCCGCCCCCGGTCGGCGCAGACGCACCCGAGTGATCCGGCGCCCTTCGACCTTCTCCACCCGCATGGGGAGACCCTCCACCTCCACCTCCTCGCCGGGAACGGGAACGTGGCCGAGGGTGTGGAAGATGAGGCCGCCGACGGTGTCCCAGTCGCCGTCGGGCAGGTCGGTGCCGACGAGCTCACGGAGCTGGTCGACGGGCATGCGGCCGTGCACGAGCACCTCCCCGCCCGCCAGGGGTTCCATGAGGGGCTCCTCGCTGTCGTACTCGTCGACGATCTCGCCCACCAGCTCCTCGACGAGATCCTCGAGGGTGACGAGGCCGGCCGTGCCCCCGTACTCGTCGATGACGACCGCCAGGTGCTGGCCCGTCGATCTCATCTCGCCCAGCAACTCGTCGGTGTGCTTGGTCTCGGGCACGAACCGCACCCGGCGCATGAGGGAGCGCAGGGGCGCACCCCCGGCCCCGCTCCTCTCGGCCCGTACCAGGTCCTTGAGCAGCACCAGACCCACGATGTCGTCGACCCCGTCGCCGGTGACGGGTAGGCGGCTCAGACCGTGCTCGATGGCGACCGACGCCGCCTCCGACACCGTGGTGTCGACGTCGACGGTGACCATGTCGGGGCGCGGCACCATGACCTCACGCACGACCCGGTCCCCGAAGGCCAGGGCCGAGTGGATGAGGCGGCTCTCGGCCGGCTCGATGCTGTGGGCGGCGGCGGCCGCCTCGGCCAAAGCGAGCAGCTCGTCCTCGGTGACGACAGGGGGTCGGGCCCGTCCCGGCACCACCACCGCGGCCAGGCGCCGCAGGCCCCCCACCACCGCACGCAGGGGCGGTACGGCGACGAGGAGGCGCACCACGGGAGCGAGACGCAAGGCGTTGCGCTCGGCGTCGTGGAGGGCGAGGCTGCGGGGAACGACCTCGGTGAGCAGGTGCACGGCGACCACCGCCGCGGCCACGGCCAGCCATCGGACCCCGCCCTCGAGGTGGTCGACGGCGACGACGGCGGCCTCGACCACGATCACGCCCTGGGCCACGAAGCGCAGGAAGGCCAGGGCCGGCAGGGTGCTGGTGCGGGAGGCGACGACGGCCACCAGGGCCCGGGCACCGGGGGTGTCGGCATCGGCGAGGGCGCGGGCCCGGGCGAGCGAGAGCGCCGACACCACGGCGTCGGCGGCCGCGGCGAGCCCACCCACCGCCAGGCACACCACGACCACCGAGACGGCGAGGGCGGTCATGGTCCCGGGCGATGGTGGGCGGCGAGGGCGGTCATGATCCGAGACGATGGTGGGCGGCGAGGGCGGCGGCTTCGGCGGCGCGCATACGGCGGGTCTCGTCGGGTTCGGCGTGATCGTGGCCCAACACGTGCAACACCCCGTGCACCACCAGCAGGGCCAGCTCGTCGTCGGGGTCGCGCCCGGCGTCGCGGGCCTGGGCAGCGGCCACGGCCGGGCACACGACCACCGAGCCGAGCACGACGGGTCCGACGGGATCGTCGTCGAGGGCGTCGAGAGGAAAGGCCAGCACGTCGGTGGGCCGGTCCTCGCCGAGATGACGCCGGTTGAG